>CANEVG010000067.1 GCA_947442095.1 Sphingomonadaceae bacterium | reverse complement strand
CAGATATCCGACAGATCTCGCAAAGAGAAATCGTGCTGACCCAATTGGCCGTCACCGGGGCACCGAAACCCAAGGGCTTCGGAAAGCAACACGGCGATGATCGGCAAGCTTTTTCGCATCGGCTTCATGGCGATGCTTCATGCGGTCTTCAGTCTGTCCGTCGCGGCAGCACCCGGTCCAGATAAACCCGCATTTGGGCCCCCAGTCGAACATGCGAGATTGCTCGGTGCACTCCAGCTTCAGGGGGAAGTGTTCCACGTTCAGGGGTTGGCGCTTGGTGGCAGCCGCCTGTGGGTCACTTCGGTCGATCACCGCACCCGCAAGGCATGGTTGCATGAGTTCGAACGCGCCAACGGCAGGTTCGTGCGGCGCCTCGAACTGACCGACGGCGCGCGGTATCATCCTGGCGGTCTGTCGCTGTCCGGCGGATCGATCTGGGTGCCGGTGGCAGAAATGAAAGCCAATAGCTCAGCGGTTCTCGTCGAGATTGATGCACATACGCTGCACGTGCGCCGGCGCATTGCCGTGGCCGATCACATCGGCTGCGTGGCGGCTTCGGGCCGGACGCTGGTGGCAGGCAACTGGGACAGCCGGCTGCTCTATGTGTTCGATCTGGTGCGCGGGGTACCGGTGCAAGTGGTGCCCAATCCTTCGGCGACGCATTATCAGGACATGAAGTTTGCCAATGGCCAGCTGGTCGCAGGCGGCAATACCGGTTGGCTCAGCGGCACGGTCGACTGGATCGACTTGCAGACGATGACGCTGACGCGCAGCATCAAGGCCGGGTCGGTCGGAACGCTGAGGCCGTTCGGGCGCGGCGGACCCTATTCGGGCGAGGGCATGGCGATCGAGGGGCGCGATCTCTATTTCGTGCCCGAAGACGGCCCGAGCCGGGTGTTCCATTTCCAGCTGGATGCCTGAAAGCGGTCAGTCCGCCAGCAAGGCTTCGGCGCAGGCTAGATCTTCGGGCCGGTCGATGTCGAGCGCAAGTTCGTCATCCAGCGCCACCAGCGGTCCGCCCGCTAGCCGCAGCGCGCCGCCGCGATCTCCGGTCAGCGCGGCAAGTGCGGGGAAATGCGCAGGCCCGAAAAGGGCGGGCGGCATGGTGACGCCGTTTGCCGCCGTGCCGATCCGGTCGCCATCGAAGCGGGCGACCAGCGCGCGGATGTGCGCTGCAGGCACCAGCGGCATATCGGCCAGTGCGAGCAACACGCCGCGCGCGCCCGCAGCCTGCGCCGCGGCGGCGCCAAGCGCAACCGAACGGGCCTGGGGTGCGCCGGGTGGTTGAAGCGGAATGCAGCTGTAGCCGAGTGCGGCCAGATCCGGCACATCAGGTCCGGTCACGGAAAAGCGGTGGGTGAAGGGCAGCGCAGCCAGCATGGCTGCGGCGTGGAGCGCCAGCGGCCTTCCCTTGAGCGGGGCCATCAGCTTTGCACCGCCGAAGCGCGTTCCCCGGCCGCCCGCGAGGAGCACCAGCGCCAGTCCCGCAAAGCCCGCCGCAAAGTCTTCCTTAGCGGCCGGTGCGGACATTCGCGGCCCGTGGGGCGTGGCCAGTCCAGCCGGGCATGCCCGCGCAGGCCTGATAGTCCTGCACCAGTTCGCCAAGAATTGAGACCGCGAGTGTGGCCGGGTCGCGGGTGGCGGGAATCAGGCCGATGCCGCCGCGAAGAGCGTCGAGCCGCGCCTGCGCCATACCTGCCGCGCGCAACCAATCGAGCCGGGCGCGGTGCGTGCGCGCGCTGCCGACAGCGCCGTGATAGAAGCCCTCCTGCGCCAGCGCGTGGGGCAGGAGATGTTCTTCCCAGTCGTGATCGTGGAACAGGAACACGAACGCCGTCCACGCATCGCCGGTCAGCGCTGGCAGCATGGTGCGGCTCGCCATGGCGATCACGCCGGGTTCGGCAGCGGCATGGCGGTCGGTTTCTGGCGCATAGGCTTCGACGGTGAGGCCGAAAGCGCGGGCGAGGCGCATGAGCGCGGTGAGGTCTTCGCCGTGGCCCATCGCGACGAGGCGTAGCGGCGGGGCATAGGTGCGCACGTAGGTGGCCGTGCCGGTAACCTCATCGCGCGCGATGCCTGCTTCGCTGATGCGCAGCGCGGCGGATTGGCGCTGCTCCAGCCGGGCGAGAACCTCGGCCAAGAGGTCCGCGTCGGGGCGGGGCGTGAACACGAGATCGATGCCGCCGCCGCAGGGCAGGCGAATGTCGAGGTAGGGCGAGCCCACGCCGTAGCGCACGGTCCTGCCCGTTCCGGCGGCGAGCGCTTCCCGCGCCTCGGCGATCACGGCGGCTTCGATGCAGCCGCCGGAAAACGAGCCGGCGTGGCGGCCATCGGCCAGAACGGCCATCTGCGTGCCGATCCCGCGCGAGGACGCGCCTTCGATGCCGGTGAGCGTGACCAGCACGCCTTCGACGCCTTCGGCTGCGCCTGTGTCGAGCAGGCGCAGGATGGAGCGATGGTCGTCTGCGATCATGCGCGCGGCGGGGGCTATTGCGGCGAACCGAGGTACTGCAGCCGCAGCGATTGCGGCGCGCCGCACTTGCGGATTGCGTCCTTCGCCAGCCGCATCCGTTCGCCAGTAAGCGAACCGCTGGTCAGCGGGAACTGGCGCTCGTGGGCCACTTCCTCGGCGGTGAAGGGTTTGGCCCCCGGCGGTGCGCTCTTGCCGCCGAGCACGAAGACCACATAGTTCATCAGATCGGCAAGCTGGGCGTTGTCGGTGAGCCGGCTGTGCGCGACATTGGGCAGGCGCAGAAGATAGGCGCGCGATTCCGGCGTGCACATGAAGTAACCGACCCGGTCCTTGAGTTCGGGCAAGTGGGCCGGAATGGAGCTGCCGCGCACGCCGTGGCAGCCAGCGCACTGCTCGACGAAATCGCTTTGCGCGAGTTCCGGGTCGATCATCTTCGCCGCGACGTCTGCCGGGATGTCAGGCGAGTGGTTGTCCGGCTCGCCTGGTTTCAGAACGCCGGCCTCAAGCGCTCCCGCGTTCAGCGCGCCTGCGGAGAGAACGCAGGCAAAGGCGGCGGCTGCAAGCAGTCTGGCGCTGGATCTCATGCGCTGTTTCATACCTGCTTCCGTCACCCGGCAACAGCCCTTTTACGCCGTGCCAACCAGCACTGCGGTCGAGCAGTGGTATTCCATGCTGTTCGTGCCGAAGCACCATATCACGTCGTTGTTGAGCTGCGGCACATAAAGCTGCGTCTCGCGGTCGGTGCCGTCGCAGTTGCACTTCATGCAGTAGGCCTTGCCGCAGCAATCGCGGTAGGCGATCAGATAGGCGCGGCCATCGTCCGGATTGATGCAGGTGCCGACCCACGAAACCGGCGAGTGCTCAGAGCCCGGGGGGCACTTGTTGAGCGTGCCGCCGCAGCAGCTGCAGAGCGAACCGTCGATCGCGCAGTAGCGCCAGTAGGTGCACTTGGTGTCGTCGGTCGACTGCGCGTTGCGGGCGAAGGTGGTCTTCGCCTCGGGCGAGCGATCAGGCTTTGCGGCGCTGGCGCGGCTGACAGGCAGCAGCGGGAATGCTGGCGCGGCGACGAGCGCGAGGCCGAGCCGCGAAAGGATGCCGCGCCGCGAGGTGCCACCGGCAAAGCGGCGGAGCAACTTCTCGCCCATCGCGTCAGGATTGAAGGTCTTCATGAGCTTGTCCCCTGTAGGTCTCTAAATGTAGGTCTTTGAATTTGCAGAAATTGGAATGATCTTGGTACGCGGCGATCAGTTGACCACGGCCTTGAGCTTGCCGATGTAATCCTGCACCGAGGCTATGCCCATTTCGTGCGCGATGACGAGGCTTTCGAGGTGTTCGCGGCTGTTGACGAGGCCCTTGGACAGGATCGTCCCATGCTCGTCCATCAGCACCGCATAAGGCAGCTTGGCTACTTCATAGGCCTGTCCGACATCGGGGCCGTTGATGAACTGGTAGCTGGCAAGGCCGTGCTGCGCGATCATCTCGCGCTGCACGGCCACATCGTCATCGCCGATGAAGGTGAGTTCGACACGCTCATCGCGCGCGAAAGACTTGGCCATCGGGATAAGGCCCTTGCACAGCGGGCACGCCGCCGAAACGAACATCAGCAGCCGCAACGGGGTGCCGTGCTTGTGCCCGCCGACCGTGGTCGTCACGCCGTCGATTGTGGTGACCGGGATCGCGGTGGCCGAGCTGCCGACAGCGGGACCGGCCGCCGTGGTCAGCGCGCCCGCCGGGGCCACGCGCATGTGCAGGACGCCGACCTGACGGGCGAGCGCGAGCAGCGCCACGGCCAGCAGCGCAATCACGATCCAGGACAATACCGTGGAGATGAGCAGGGAAAGAACCATCAATTACCTCCGCGGGGACGACAACGGCGACGCGGCAAGCGCACCGATGGCGTTGAAAAGCTGCACGATCACGAAAATGGCGAGGCCGCCAGCGAGCGCGATCATGATATCGGCAGTAGACACCGCGGGGCCGGGCACCAGGCGCGCCGCGAGCAGCGCAGCCAGCGCCACATTGCGCCCGACCAGTAGCCAGCTGAGCGGCTGACGCAGCTGCGAGCGCCCGCAGCCACAATCGATCTGGCTGCGTCCGCGCCGGATATTGATCGCCATGGCCGCCGCAAACACCAGCAGCAGAGCCATTGCACCCATCGCCGCCAGCCAGTGCCCGCCCAGCAGCAGCGCGGTGCCCAGCGCCAGCTCCGCCGGGGGCAGAAGCACGGCAGCCGGACCGATCAGAGCGGACGGCAGCAGCCGGTAGTTGGCAATGACCCCGGTCAGAAGTTCGCGGTGACGCAGCTTGGAAAGGCCTGCCAAGACGAACACCAGACCGACCGCCATCGCTCCGGCGAGACCGAGAATGCCGAATCCGGTATCCCCCGCCTGCGCCAGCGAAATGGCACCATTTGCACTCATGCCAGAGCCAATACCGGTGGTTACGCCTACTGTCACTTGGCCTCGGCCGTCCGGATCGTGCCGCCACCGGACTTCTCCAGCTTGTGCTTCTCTTCGCCGGTCTCGGCATCGAGGATATAGAGATCGCCGCTGTCGCCCGAAACGATCAGCTTGGGATTGGCTTCTTGGGTGACCGCGACATGATCGGCCGGTTCTTCGAGAGGGATGCGCTTCACAACCTTCTTGGCGGCGACATCCAGTTCCCAAACTTCCGTACCGGCTTCCTTGTGGGTCCAATATTCGCCCATATGCATCAGCACGAAAGCGTGGCCGCTGGCCAGATGGAGCGCCATCGATTGCTGGCCGCCGGGATACCAGTGGACATCGAGCGGCTTCGTGTCTGCCGGCGTCACGCCAGCCGCCGCTTGAATGGTGAAGGGCTCGGAAATGGTCGGTGTCGCGCCAAGCTGCGCTGTGTAGACTTGGCCGGTATAGGTCAGGAACACCGCCTGCTTCTTGGCTTGATCATAGCCGAAGTTGTCGAAGATCGGATCGTTGGTGGCCGAGAAGAACGGAGTGGAACGGGTGATCACCGGCTTTGCGGCGCTCGCGGTCACGGTGGCCAGCGAGCCGTCCGAACACAGCGCCGAAAAGCCGACGCCGTGGATCGGCATCAGGCTGGCGCAGCCGGGGAGTTCGATCTTCTTGACGAACTTGCCCTTGGCAAGATCGACCACATTGACCGAGGACGCCGGATCGAGATTGTAGACGTAAGCGGTCTTGCCCTCGTCGTTGAGCACGAAATTGTGCTTGCGGCTGCCGATCAGGATGCGGCCCGGCATGGCGATCTCGGTCTTCAGGAACAGCGAGTTCGCATCGTAGACGGTGATCATGTCCTGCCGGGTTCCGCGAAAGCCCTTCGTCCACATGGTTTCAGCCACGTAATAGGCCTTGCCGTTCGGGTCGATTGCCAGATCCGAAAGCCACGACCCTTCGACCAGGCCCAGCATCTTGCCGGTATCGGAATCGTAGATGACCGTGCCGGGAACCGTGAACCCGCGATCAACATAGACCCAGTTGGCCTTGGGCGCGGTCAAGGTGATCGGCTCGCCCTCCTCATCCGGCGGCAACGGGGCCGAGGCATGAAGCGCGGCGGCCGAACCCATCAGTGCGAGCCCTGCAGCGGCCAGTGCCGCCTTGCGGGCCTTCGCCACGTTCATTGCGCCCCAGTTCTTCGTAGAGAGTGATGGCTTGCCCGGAATCTTCATTGTGCCTGGCCCCTTTGTGTTAGTCCTGCCCGCCCGCCCGCGCCCGCCGGATGGCGTCCCGATGTGCGGCATATGCGGCTGTCTCATTTGAAAGATTTGACGATCGTCCAGTTTTAGTCAAGCGCTTTGTCGGGAATCTGCTGGGGTCTTTGTGGGCAAGTCTTGCAGCCTTGGCGCGCCGGCGCCAACGCCTTGTCCTGCCGCATAGAGGACCGCGCCAAGACCCACCATGAGGATGCAGGCGCCGCCGCCGAAGAGCCCCCGGTGGCCCAGCGTCGCCATGAGCAAGGAGCCGGCCAGAGGGCCTGCGATCATGCCAAGACTGTGCGTGCAGGCAACCAGCGTCCGGAAGCCGGAGTCCCGACTGGTCGCCGTGGCCAGACCCGAGCAGCGGATGATCAGCGCGGTCGATCCGATATTAAGCAGGACGATCGACAGAATGAACGCATGAGCCTGGTGTGGGGCGGTGAGCAGCAGGGGCGAGGCGATCATGAGGCCGCCAAGCAGGGCCGTCGCCGGGAGCGGCACCAGCACGCGTTCGCGCATCACCGCCAGCGCGGTGCCAGCGCCGACCAGCGAGCCGAGCGCGACTGCCCCGCCGATCACGCTGTCCGCAATGTTCGCCTGCGCCGCGAGTGCACCGGCAAAACTCCACACCAGCATGGTGGCGCAAATGGTGCAGAAGTTGGCAGCGGCCAGTGCCCAGCCTGCGCGCGGGACGGGCGCGTTGCAGACTGCGCCATGGAGCTTGACGTGGCCGGTATCGGGTACGCCTGCCAGCAACAGCGCGGCGCAGGCCAGGGCGGGTGCGAGCGAGAGCAGCGCCAGCGCCGCGTTCGGGCCGCGCATCTGGGCAAGCGCAGGAAGCGCGAGCGAGACCAGCGTGGCGAGCAGCAATTGCAGCAGGAACATGCCGCCATAGGCCGTGTTCGGACGGCGCGCGGCGCAGCGCGCCATGGCATGGGCGAAAACCATCCCCATCGCCGCGCCATAAAGCCCGCGCAGCAGGAGCAGGACCGGTAACGCCGCGGTCAGCGCCGTGAGCAGGCTGCAGAGGCTGGCGCACGCTGCTGCGCCTACAAAGGCGGGAGCAGGCAGGCGGCCGGCAAAGCGCCACACAGCCAGTCCGCCGAGCGCTGAACCTGCCTGCGTCGTGCCAACGATCAGACCATGGCTGCCGAGCGGAACCGGCGCCGCTTCGGACAGCAGCGTCAGGAACATGGGGTCGATGGCGGGCTGAAGGCAGGCGATTGCAGCGGCCGGCAGCACAGCGCTTTTTGCCCGGCCTGCATTATGCAGGCTGGCGGGTTTGGCAGCAGAGGATGATCCGACCTCGGGCATTGCACACTCGCATAGGGGGGCGCGCAGGACACGCCCTTTACCGATCAGTGCAAACCCATCCCGATGCGCCATTCGCCCCGTGGAGCGCGCCGCAATCTTATGTCCTGCCTGCAATCTGCTCCGGCTTGATCGACTTGGCAAGCATGACCAGTGCGTCGGCCGCAAGCGCGGTGAACTGCGGCATCTTGGCGGCCCAGGGCTTCTCGAACCCCAGAAACGGAGTGGAGCCTTCCATCGATGCGCTGATGTAGAGCGCGAGGGTGTGGACCTGATCG
Organism: Sphingomonadaceae bacterium; assembly: GCA_947442095.1. Taxonomy (GTDB): domain Bacteria; phylum Pseudomonadota; class Alphaproteobacteria; order Sphingomonadales; family Sphingomonadaceae; genus Novosphingobium. The sequence goes on along the minus strand of CANEVG010000067.1, from coordinate 4,299 downwards.
GGCGAGAGCGCCGGATTGAGCGCCGTCACCGCTTCGCCAATAAAATCCTGCACCTTCTGATAGAACGCCCGGACCCGGTCCGCGATGAAGGCATTGTGATTGGCCAGCGCCCACAGCTCGGTGAACAGGCGCGTGGTGCGCTTGCCGGCAATATCATCAAGGCACAGCACGATCATCAGCCGGAGACGTTCTTCCGGGCTCACCCCCGGTTGGCGCACTTCGCTCTCGAGCAGCTTGTCATAGCTTTCCAGCAACTCGTCGAGCATGATCTTGATGAGCATTTCCTTGCGCGGGAAATGGTAGCTGACATTGCCGACCTTCATGCCGCTGGCGGCGGCAATGCGGCGGATGGTGAAAGCACTAGCACCTTCTTCGATCAGCACATCGTGCGCCGCCTTGAGAATGGCGTCGACCGTCTCCGTGCCGCGCGCATAGGTGCCGGGCCTGAGCCCCAGAGCCATGGTCTCGTCGATTTGCGTCTCCGCCAAGGGTGCAACGCTGCTGGCCATGGCATGGGCCTAGCACGCGGTCAGTACCCCCGCCAGCCCCTGCAATGGGCCCAGATGTTCGGGGGCCTGCGTGCAAATCGCCCTTGACGGATACTTGAAGATTGTACAAAATCTTGATGATTGCAGCAAATATCTGAAATTACGTATTAATAATTCGGTTCGGTGCGGTTGATACCATGGGTTCCCTGCAAACCGGGCCGGGCAATTCCCTTCATGCTTGGGTATCGTCGCGCAAGGAGCGCGCCGATATCTGGAAAGGACCACAATGGCGATCTCGCTGACCGTAAACCGCAAGGCCCGCACTGTGGATGTGGAGCCGGACAAGCCCTTGCTGTGGGTGTTGCGGGAGGATCTGGGCATGCCCGGCACCAAGTTCGGCTGCGGCGCGGGGCTGTGCGGTGCGTGCACGGTGATCCTGAACGGAGAGGCGGTGCGGTCCTGCCAGACGTCGCTCTCGGACGCGGCCGGCAAGGAGATCGTGACGATCGAGGGCGTGGCCGCGCTGCCGGTCGGCGCGAAAGTGGTGGAGGCGTGGACCGACCTCGATGTGCCGCAGTGCGGCTATTGCCAGGCCGGGCAGATCATGTCGGCCACCGCGATGCTGACCGCCAACGCCAAACCGACCGCCGATGAAGTGACGGCGGGCATGGCGGGCAACATCTGCCGCTGCGCCACGTATCTGCGCATCCAGAAGGCCATCGCGCAGGCGAGCAAGGCGATTTCGGGAGCTTCGGCATGAGCACGATCGCTGTTAACCGCCGCTCGTTCCTCGTCGCCTCGCTGGCAGGGGGGGCCGCGCTGACGTTCGAGGCCAAGCTGGCCTTTGCCGCGCCCGGCAAGGCCGAGCCCCAGATGCTCGGCGCCTTCATCAGCATCATGCCCGACAACTCGGTTACGATCCTCGCCAAGAATCCCGAGATCGGGCAGGGCGTGAAGACCATGCTGCCGATGCTGATCGCCGAAGAGCTCGACGTGGCATGGAGCCAGGTCAAGATCGCACAGGCTGACGATAACTACGAGAAGTATGGCCCTCAGTTCGCCGGTGGTAGCATGACCACCCCGCTCAACTGGCTTCCCGCGCGGCAGGCCGGCGCTGGCGCGCGGGCGATGCTGGTCGCCGCCGCCGCGCAGCAGTGGGGAGTGCCCGCCGCCAGCCTGACAACCGCAGACGGCATGGTGAAGCACGCCGCCAGTGGCCGCACGATCACCTATGCCGCGCTCGCGCCGATCGCGGCCAAGGTTGCTGCGCCGGATCTTGAGAAGGTGGCGCTGAAATCACCCAAGAATTTCAAGATTGTCGGCAAGTCGAAGAAGGGCGTCGACACTGCTGCGATCGTGAAGGGCGATCCGCTGTTCGGCATCGATGCGCAGCCCGCCGGCATGCTCTATGCCGCGCTGGTCAAGTGCCCGGTGCTGAGCGGCATGCTGAAAAGCTTCGACGACAGCGCGGTGCGCAAGGAAAAGGGCGTGCTGGCGGTGGTGCCGATCACCGATGGTGAGGTCCCGGCAGGCAAGAACAACGCGGTCGCCATCGTGGGTGACAGCTGGTGGCGCGTGCAGAAGGCGCGCTCTAAGCTTGTGGTGCAGTGGGATACCGCCGCGCAAGAGGGCTTCTCGACCGAGGGCTATGCCAAGCAGGCCAAGGCCTTGCTGGCAGCGGGGCCGACCTCCGATTTGTTCAAGGCCGGCAATGCCGATGCCGCGCTTGCCAAGGCGGCCAAGGTTATCACGGCCGATTACGACTATCCGTTCCTCGCCCACGCCACGCTAGAGCCGCAGAACTGCACCGCGCTTTGGCACAACGATGGCAAGCTTGAGTTCTGGGCACCGACGCAGGATCCCGGCACCGCGCGCGGCGATATCGCCAAAGTGCTGGGGATCGATCCGGCTTCGATGACGATTCACATGACGCGCATCGGCGGCGGCTTTGGCCGGCGGCTGATGAGCGATTTCATGATCCTCACCGCCTGTGTGGCGAAAGCCGTACCGGGCCGCCCGGTCAAGCTGCTGTTCGACCGCGCGGACGACATGAAGAACGACTACTACCGCCCGGCCGGCTGGCACCGCATGACCGCGGGGATCGACGACAAGGGCGCGATCGTGGCGCTGAAGGACCATTTCGTGACCTTCGGGGCAGGCGGCAAGCCGCTGCGTGCGGCGGAAATGCGCGCGACCGAGTTTCCGGGGCCGATCATTCAGGATACGCATTTCGGCCAGTCGTTCATACCGACCAATCTGATGACCGGTTGGCTGCGCGCACCGACCGCGAATGCGGTGTCGTTCGTGTTCCAGGGCTTCCTTGATGAAGTTGCCGAGGCCGCCGGGCTCGATTTGCCTGAACTGATGCGCCGCACTTTGGGTGCGCAACGCCAGTTGCCGCCCGAGCCGGATGATACGCCGTTCGACACTGGCCGCGCGCGCGGCGTGATCGATGCGGTGTGCAAGTTTGCGAGCTGGACCGGCAAAACCTCGGCCACGCCCGGCAAGGGCCGTGGCTTCGGGTTCTATTTCAGCCACCGCGGTTACTTCGCCGAGGTTGTCGATCTTACGGTGACGGACGGTGCGATCAAGATCGACAAGGTCTGGGTTGCGGGCGATATCGGCAGCCAGATCATCAATCCGATTGGCGCGGAGCACCAGATGCAGGGCGCGGTGATCGACGGCATCGCGCAGGCGCTGGTGTGGCAGCCGATCGAGCAGAAGGCCGGTGCGGTCACCAACGAGAACTTCGGTGATTTCCCGCTGATCCGCATCGACATGACCCCGGCCGACGTGGCGATCACCTGGGTTGTGACCGACAACCCGCCGACCGGCCTTGGCGAGCCGACCCTGCCGCCAGTGATCCCGGCCATCGGCAACGCGATCAAGGATGCGACGGGCAAGCGGCTGCGCAGCCTGCCGATGTCGCTGGCGTAAACACGCTCCTCTTTGGTAGGCGCAAGCAAGACCCCTCCCGCGCTGGCGGGAGGGGTTTTTTGTGTCTCACACGTTCGTCATGCCCGCGAAGGCGGGAATCCAGTGCAGCAAGTGCTGTGTTTGACGCTCTGGATTCCCGCCTTCGCGGGAATGACGAGGTGTGGGGCGCAGCCAGAGCAGGTTACCCAAAGAAAAACCCCCTGCGGCGGAAACCGCAGGGGGCTGTTCGATAGTTTCAGTCTGGCAGCGCTTACATGCGGTAGCCCATGCGCAGACCGAAGAACTGCGGACGGATCGTGAAGGTACGCGCTGAGCCGGAGCAGACTGCGATCGAGCAGAACGTGTTGCGGGTCAGTTCACCGCGACGATCAAACGCGTTCTGGAGGAACACGTCGAGCGTCCATTTGTCCTTCTTGATCCCAGCCCCGAAGTCAAAGCTGATGAAGCCCGAAGTGTTGCCCAGAAGCGCGTTGTTCGAAACGTTGAGATCCTGCGTCGCGCCAGTCTGATAGAGCGCAGCAGCCTGGAAGTAAGCGCGGTAGTCGCCGATATCAGTATCGTAGCGGATCGAGGACGTGCCCTTGAACTTAGGCTGCCGCGGCAGGCGGGTCCCGTCTGCCGCGGCGACCGTTGGCGTCACGAGGTTGGTGCCCTGATCTGCATCGTTGAACACGTTGCCATTGGCATCGACGAAGGTGCCGGGCGCGCAAGTTGCGAGTTGGGCAATCGTGGCGGCGGCGCGATCAGCGCGGAAGTTGCAGAAATCGCCGGCCAGCTTGCCGTCGTTGTACGAGCCGCTGGTGGTGATCGTGAGCTTTCCGAGCCTCAGGTCAGCGTCATACTCGATGCCCTTGACTTCGGCCTTGCCGGCATT
>CANEVG010000066.1 GCA_947442095.1 Sphingomonadaceae bacterium | reverse complement strand
CTGATCGTTGCCGAAGTTGCGGTCTCCGCCGAGCGGCATGAAGTCGTCGAACAGGCCCTGGACAAAGTGCGCGAAGTGCGGCCGTGCCGAATGCCGCGCAACTTGCGTGCGTTGCCACGGGGTCAGCCGCGCATAGATGTCGATGAGCTGGCGCGTGGCCCGCTCATCAAGCATCGCGGCTTCATCCTCGCGCTCCCCTGCAGCGCGCAGCGCTGCTGCACGCTTGGCGAGAGCTTCGACCGGCTTTTCGAATGCAAGGTAGTCCATCAACCAAAAAACCCGTCAAACTGTCATCGACATCCCGCGATAGATGCGCGCACGATAGCGCGAATCTTCGGCATCGGGGAGGGGGGTGCCGACAAGCAGGACGGCGCGGGCAAAACGCTTCACTTCTTCCAGATGCTCATCGAGATCGCGCGGCTCTTCCGAACGGACGCGGCGGGTGAGGTTGATCTGGTTGACCGGAGCGCCGTGGACCAGCCGCTCGTTTTCCACGGCCAAGGTGGCGGTGAAGGAATGCAGCGTGGTCTTGATGAAGTTGGCGAGCGCAAAGGCCGGGCTCTTGTCGCCCATCGGCACATCGGGCGAGACCAGCACGAGTTGGCAATCGTCATAGAGCGAGGCCTTGCGCGCCACGCGGAAGTGCGTGGTGAGGTTGTCCGCGACGAGCGTGCGGAATTCCTCCGGCGTCAGCAGCGCATCGGTCGCGAAGAGCTTGGTCGGCAGGGCCTGCAGCGGGGTCGAGACGATGGTCGTCGGGTGGCCCCACTGCGTGAGCGCGCTGTCCATCGCCGCTTCTACGCCACCTTCGAGCAGGATCACATCGAGCGGCGCATCTTCCAGATCGGAGAGTGCGTCCTTGATCGCGGCGAACCCGGCCGCCGTGCTCGTCATCAGCACCACGCGCGCCACGTGGCATTCGGTGATGAATTCGCGCGCGGTTTCCGCAAGGTAATCGGTCAGGTGCTCGCCGATGATCCACACGGTGCGCCCGCGCATCTGGTCGAGCCGTTCCTGCTTGGGGCTGCCGAACAGCTCGCGCTCGGTGGTCGAGCGTTCGACGCTGAGGCCGCCTGATGGCATGAAGGTCTCGCCCGAGACGGCGCGGTCGGCGAGGAAGAACACAGTGGCCTGCGCCACATCGGTCTCGGTCGGCATCTTGCCGAGGAACAGCTGCGAGAGCACGCCGGTGCCGACCTTCTTGGCCTCGACCGCGATCTTGTCGGCCGGCAGGAAGGGCTGGTCCTCGGGCGGGGCCTTGAGCAGCCAGTCGCGGTTGGCCTCTGGCGTATCAGGGCGTTCGGCCCATTCGGGGGAATCGAGGAAATAGCCCGCGCCGCGCAGGCGCGAGACGAGCTTGGCCGCGATATCCGGGGTCATCAGATAGCGGTCCCAAGTGCACAGGCCGTCGCCCTCGCGCGCACAGGCCAGCGCCAGTTCGCGGATTTCGCGCGGGTTGTTGGTATCGTGTGACATGCGCACGGTATCGTTGCGCGAAAGGCGGCTGAGCAGCGCTTCGACGCGCACGCCGCGCCGCAGCGCCTTGACCACGGCGGCATGCACCGCATTGAGGCGCTTGTTCGCCAGGATCAGCTTGCCGCGCCGCTCGAACAGGCCGGGCTTGCCGCCGGTGCCGGAGAGACGGTCTCCATCGACCGGGCCGGGGGCAATCGCGTTGAACTGGACTTCGGGCCCGAGATAGCGCGCCATCGATTCCACCATCGCGCGCTGGCCGGACTTGGACGCGGCATAGTCTGCGCGGTTGGGATAGGCGACCGCGAGGTACTTCTCGCCGCCGAAGTAGGACGAGACATTGAGCACATAGCCCGAGCCTTGCGCCTTCATGATCGGCACGGCGTGGTGCATCAGCGTGAAGTTCGAGATCAGGTTGGCATCGAGCGTGTAGTTCCACGCGTCCACGCTCATATCGACGACCATCTCTTCCGCGCCGGCCACGCCCGCGTTGTTGATGAGGTAGTCGATCCGCCCGAAGGCCTTCATCGTAGCGTCAACCGCAGCTTTCAGGCTGTCGAGGTTGCTCACGTCCATGCCTGCCATGGTTTGCACGCGGCGCTCGACCCCGGCAAAGCCGATGTCTTCCAGTTCGCTGACAATGCGCGCGCGTGCCACGGCGAGTTCGCTCTCGCGGCGCGCGACCATCATGACCTTGGCGCCCGCAAGCGCGAGGAGCCGCGCGACCTGTCCGCCGATGCCGGCCGAACCGCCAGTGATCAGCGCGACCTTGCCCAGATGCAGGCCGGTGATGTTCTCGCTGAAGCCCGGCATCGCCTTGCGTGCGCCCGTTGCCTCGCCAATGCTGCGCGGCACATAGAGCGTGACTTCGCCGATCTTGCTTTCCTTGATCAGCACGCGCGCAGCATGTCCTGCAGCAAAGCGCGTGTTCTCGCCCTCTGCATTGGTGAACCGCACGATCTGGTTGCCCCACTCGACCTGACGGCGGCGGCCATGGGCTACGTCGATTTCGGATTCATAGCGCCACAGCCGCACCAGTTGCTCGATCGCGGCGCGCAAGGCATTGGCGTAGACGTTCTCGCGCCCGTCGCTGAGATTCGACATGAAAATGAAGCGCGGCGCCTGGAGCAGGGAATCGTGCCGCTTCCAGTAGCGGCTCAGGGCGCGCGCAAGCGCCATCGCGCCGACGAGTTCGACATCCATGAAGGCGGCCACTTCCTCGTCCGACAAGTCGACGAGTTTGCCGGTAAGCTCGCCCCGAGCGAAGGCGGGGAGAATGATGGCACCGGTAATCGGTGAATGCGCCTCGGTGTAGCTGGCCAGCGCCGCCTCGATCATCACGGGTTCGGTGCGATTGATCCGCACAATGGTGAGCGCCTCGCCGATGCCTTCGGCTTTCGCCCGTGCCTGCGCGATGGAGGTATCGGTCTGGCGCGGCAGACCCAGCAGTACGTTTGCCCCGCAGGCGATCTGGATCTTGGCGATCTCCAGCGCGTCTTCCCAATCATCGCCCGCTGCGATCAGCACGGCCAGCCCCGCGCCGTCCATGGAGCGCATGGTCGGACGCGCAAGGTAGGTTGAGCGTTCCTCCTTGCGCACGGTCATGCCATGCGTAACCTCGAAATCGTGGCCGTTGTACGAAGCGGATTCATCGCTGCCGAGGAACACGCAGGTCGATGCGATGTCGTCGGGCACCGGGAAGGTCTTGGCTTTGGGCGCACCGTTCACGCTGCGCTCCAGCGACATCATGTCAAAGAAGGTCTGTGCCGTGGTGCCCGGATCGTCGCCGCGCAAATTGTCCATCGCCGCAAACACAGTGCGAATGCGCTCGCTTTCGATCGGGCCGGGGAACACGAGGTTGACACGGATGCCCTTGGGGCCAAGTTCAAGCGACAATTCGCGCGACCATGCGTTCATGGCTGCCTTGGGGACGACATAGGCTGAGCGCGCATAATAAGGCGTGCGCGAGAAGATCGTCGAGACGTTGATGATCGAGCCGCCTTCGCCCATCGCCGAAGCAGCGGTGCGCGCAAGATTCCACGCAACGCCGAAAATGTTGCGCATCGCCGCGCCTACGGTTTCGGTGTCGGTCGAGCCCTTTTTCTGGAGCGCGGCAAGTTCGTCGTCGCTGAAGGGAAGCTGTTCGATGGTCTGCTTGGGCCCCGCAGAGCCCGCGTTGTTGACCAGAATGTCGATCTTGCCGAAGCGCTTCACGACATCGGCGATGCCATCGCGCACCGACTGGGCATCGCCGCCATCGAGCACAACGGTGGCAAGCCGGCTGGCATCCACACCGCTAGCTTCGCGCATGGCGGTAGCGGCGGCTTCAAGGCGTGCGGAGGTGCGGCCCGTCATGACCACGGTCGCACCTTCTGCGAGATAGTGGCGCACGATATAGCCGCCCAGATTGCCTGCCGCGCCGGTCACGAGCGCGATCTTGCCGGCGAGCCTGCCGCTTGCCTGCCCACTCGTAGTGGCAACAGCCGTTGCAGCGGGCTTGGCGGACGCCGTCGCGGGGGTTTTTGCCTTGGCCATGTCACTCTCCTGCAAAAAATCGGGCGCGAAGTGTGCGCCGATTGCGGTGTTCAAAGCCTGGGGAGGGCAGCTTGAAAGTGGGTCCGCGCTAACGCGGTGCGATAGATCGCAGGCGTCTAGGCATTGTCCGCGCCCGCTTCGGTAACGGCCCATGCTTCCAGCAGCGCATCGCGGCTGCGCAGGCCCATGGCGGGCAGCGCGTGGTTGACGACATATGTCGAGCCGGAGTGCCGGTTGTCCCACATTGCCTGGTGCGCTTCGGGGAGACCGTCCCAGCCCACGACTTCGGGTTCGGTCACTTCGAGCAGGCCCGCCGCAATCATGTCGTTCATGCGCGAAACCTCGTAGGCATTGCAGAGGTGCGTGCCGAGGATCGAGGCCGTGGGCATGAGAATCTTGCGCTGGCGGGTCCAGACTTGGGGCGCATAGAAGGTGAAGCGCCCACCGGTCAGGTCTTCGGAGAAAACGACGCGGCCGGTGAAGGGCTTCACCAGCGAGGTCGAGACGCCGAGCGTATCCTGACCCATGCGTTCGAACACCAGATCGGGCGCGCCGCGCGGGTTATCGGGCGAGCGCAGGATCTTGCCGACTGCCGTGCCGAACGGCTTCATCACGCGGTCCTGATAATCGCGCACCGCCGCCTTGAAGACCTCGATATCGGCCTTAGCATCGGGCAGACGCGGCATCGTGTCGGGCCAGAGGAAGTTATCCCCCTCGCGCCGCCGGATCGCTTCAAGGCTGACAATGCCCTCGATGGCGTCTTCAAGGCCCAGAGAACCGAGGAACTCGCGCTGGCCGTCCGTGGTGGTGGCGACCACGCTGCGCGCGTTGAAGCGGCGCGCGGCTTCGATAATTTCGAGGCCCATATCATCGAGCAGATCGGTCGATCCGGGGCCGTAGTAGATCAGCACAGCTTCGCCGCCGCGCAGGGCCGCGCGGCGCAGCATCTCTTCGGGGCTGGCCGCGCCGGGCTTGCCCATGAAGCTGAAGTGATAGCCGGACGACGCGCCGTAGAACGCGAGCGTGCCGTTTTCAGCAAGGAGCTGGAAGCTGCGCGGGAAGGCGGTTTCGCCCGCATGGCTGACGACATAGTCGGCCAGCTTGCCGCCGTTCAGCGCCTTGTATTCTTCGATCAGCGGAGCGCCGGCGGCTTCCCACGTGCGGGCCGCTGCGGCGTCTTCTGGAACCGTGGTGTAGAGATCGGCGAAGCGCGGGTCCTTGCGGTTGATCGCGCCGACGGCGCCTTGCTGGCCGGTGATGAACGCGGCGCGGTCCGGGCTGGAGACGAGGCCCGTGACTTGCAGGCCGGTGCGCACCGAGGAGCGCAGGGCATCGAGCCCGGTGCCGGTCGCCGCGCCTTCGACGAACAGCGTGCGGCCCGGCGCAATCTGCAGCGTCGTGAACAAGCAGCGCGAGATCGTGCCGAGATTGAGAACGTAGCTGCCCGCCTGTTCCAGCGTCAGGTTTGGCGGTACCGCGTGCATCTGCGGGGCCTGCACGGTGAGGAACTGGGCGTGGCTGCCCGTCTCGGTCTCATAGCCCTGGATCGAGAAGCCCGCGTACATCGGGTCGTTGCCGACCATCGGCGAAAGCAGATCGTTGGTGCCCGAATAGACCGTGACGAGATCGCCGACCTTGACGCGGCCGTTGGCACGGGTTTCGCTGCCAAGCGCGGCAACGAGTGCGATGCCGCCCGAGCCTGTCGTCTGCACGTCTTCTTCATGGGCGTCGAAGGGCGAAACGGGAATACCCGTCAGCGCCCAGATATCGTTGAAGTTGACTTCGCTGGTCAGCATGTAGAGCAGCGCTTCGTTGGGCGCTGGTTCGGGCACTTTCACGATCAACTCGCGTTCGTGCGTGGCGGGCTGGCCAAACCGGGGCGCACCCGTATCGGGATCGCGCGCGATGCCGAACGCATATTGCCATTCGGGGATCGCAGTGACGCCGGGATAGAAGGGCGAGCCGACGGGGAGCAGATCGCCGCTTGCTTCAAGCGCGGCGCTGCGAGGCGCATGTTCGCTGTCGATCCACAGACCGTCGCGCCGCACCGGGAGCGGCGGGCTGACTTTGTCCATGAACTGGCGGATGCCTGTCTTGCCGCCTTCGGGATCGATGATCGCCTCTGCAAACAGCGCGGCCTCGCGCGCGAGGCCTGCAGCCATGCCCTGCGTGAGGCCCGTGCGCACCGCATCGAGCGCGCGTGCGCCTGCAGTGCCCCGGCCCGCCCAATCGAGCTGGCGCAAGATGCGCTGAAGAAAATCGTCCTGCATCACGCTGTCGAGATCGACCGTGGCGGGCTGTTCCCAGCTTTGCGTAGCGGCTTCGCGCGCGGCAAAAGCCTTGCCCAGCGTGCTGGCCTCGCCATGCTTCACCCAATCGCGCACCAGTGCATGGGCTTCGGCGAGCGCGTCGTGGCTGCCATCGGCGAGCGCATCGACCAGGCCGATGTCGCAGGCGGCGGCTGCATCGATGCTGCGTCCGCCAAGGATCAGGTCGAGTGCATTGCGCACGCCGGTTTCGCCGTGCTTGTCTGCCAAAAGACGCGGGAGGCGCTGCGTGCCGCCGTAGCCCGGAAGCAGGCGCAGGCGGATTTCGGGTTGGCCGAAGCGCGCGGTGGTTTCCGCGACCCGATAGTGGCAGGCGAGCGCGAATTCCATGCCGCCGCCCAGCGCGACGCCTTGCACCGCCGCGATGCACGGCTTGCCCATGGTCTCGATCTTGCGGAAGGCGAGCTGCGCGTTGTTGGGCAGCACCATCGCTTCGTCATGCGAGTGGATTTCCTCCAGCATCTGCCGGATATCCGCGCCCGCAACGAACGAGGCGGTGCCTTGCCCGGTGAAGACCACCGCGACGACATCGTCCTTGCGCGCCAGATGTTCGACCACGATCACCAGTTCGTCGATCGCGCGCTCATTCAGCGCGTTGACCGGCGCGTTGGTCACGGTGACGGTGGCGACTCGCTTGCCGGGGGCAACAGCGTTGTATTGAATGAGGAAATAGCGATAGCGCTCGAACAGCGATTGCTCTTCGGACAGGCGCTGCTGGCGCTGCCATGCGTCGATCGCGGTCTTGAGCTCGGTCAGGCTTTCGGGGTTGCGCAAGGTGGTGACATCACCCAGCTCGCCGCCTTCGACCAGCGCGCGGACCATGCGGCGCATGTATTTGCCCGAGCGTGTTTCGGGGAACTGGCTGACCTCGATGAAGTCTGCCGGCACCGCGACTGCGCCCTTTTCGGTGCGCACGAGAGTGAACAGCCGCTGGCGGTCTTCCTCGGTCAGCTTGCGGCCTGCGACGGGCACCACGAAGGCGAGGGGGGTCAGCCCCTTTTCGCGGTGCGGTGCGCCGACGACGAGGACGTTGCCGACCGGCGAATCCGGATCGAGCGTCTTGTCGCGCAGCACCGCGCCTTCGATTTCCTCGGTCCCCATGCGGTGGCCCGAGACGTTGATCACGTCATCGCTGCGGCCATGGAACGAGAACGAGCCGTCGTCATGCGCGATGGCGAAATCGCCCTGGGTATAGGCCCATGCGCCCTGCCAGCGGCCCCAGTAACCGCTTTCCCAGCGCCCGGCATCGCCCGTCCAGCCGCCAACCACGCTGCCGTTTTCGACGCGGAAATTCTCGACATCGCCCCAGATGGTGCGCGCCAGATAAGGGTAGGGGGCGGCGATGACGACTTCGCCCTTTTCGCCCGCCTCGGCGCGGCGCCAAGTCACGCCTTCGCTGCCAGTACGCGCAAAGGGCGCGGTTCCCAGGCTGGCCTCTTCGTCCTCAACCCAAACCTCGCCGACAATCCACGGCAGCGGAAAGGCATGGGCATCGGCCTTCAAGGGGAAATCAGCGTTGCCGTAGAAATGCGTCCACGCGATGCCGCCGTGCTCGGTCGCCCAGTAGCTGTTGATATACTGCGGGGTCACGTGCTCCATGCCGAAGGCCTGCACGGAGGGACTGGTCGGTTCGGCGCAGAATGTGGCAACGCGCAAGCTGCTCATATCGTAGCGCTGCACATCCGCCAAGTTCGACGGATCGGACATGATCGATTTCAGGAAGGTCACGCCTGCCTTGAAGATCGTGATCTTGTGCCGCTCGATCATCGAGGCGAAGCGGCCCGCATGCGGGAACACTGGTGAGCCTTCGAACACGACCGTGGTTACGCGCGTGAGCAATGCCGCGGAAATCTGATAGCTCTGCCCGGTGATCCAACCCGGATCGGCCACGACGAAGATCGTGTCGCCGGGCCGCGCATCGAACGCCACCTGCATCGATTGCGCGATGCCTGCAGTATAGCCGCCGTGGACGTGGACGATGCCCTTGGGCTTGCCGGTTGAGCCCGAGGTGTAGATGAAAAACAGCGGGTAATCGGAATCGACGGGAAGCGGCTTCGACGAAGCCCAGATCGCGCGCACGAAATCGGCATCCGGAAGCGCGAGCAGCGCAGCTTCGTTAGCCACACCCGCTTTGGCTAGGATGGTCTCCAGCGCCGCATCGGTCAGTTCGTGGCTCCAGCGGTCGCGCTCTTCGCGCCAGACAATGTCGGGCTGCGCGGTGTGGCGCACCACGATCACGGTATCGACGCGCGGGGGCAACGTGACGAGGCTGGACGCAATGGCAAGGCGCACGCGCGCGGCATCGCTCGCGGCGATCCGTCCCGATTCGCCCAGCTTGATCAGCGCACGGCCCACACCGCGCATCACATCGGAGCGTTCGACGGTGACTTCGCCCGCCAGCGTTTCCGCCACCGTCGTGTGGATCACGGCAGCGTCTGCCGGATCAAGCCCGAGGTCGGTAGCCGCCAGCACGGCCAGCGCAGTGGTCACAGGCACGTAGTTGTCGAGCGCCGGATCGGTATAGGCGGTCTTGAACGCAGCGACCTGGGCGCTGCGATAACTGCCGTCGGAGGTCACGATCACGCGCGCGCCGGCGTCCGCGATGCGGTCCGACAGGGTTTTGTCGCTGAAGCCCCCGAACACGGCAGTGTAGACAATGCCCAGCCGCTTGGCCGCTTCGGTCCAGAAGATCTGCGGCACGATCGAGGGCATGTTAAGCGCGATGCGATCGCCGGCCTTCAGGCCAAGGCCTTCCAGCGCGACCGCGCACTTGGCGACTTCGAGCATCAACCGCTTGCGGCTGACGGTGAAGGTATCGACGGGTGCTCCGCGTCCGCCGTCTGCCGCCATGTCCCAGCGGTCGCCTTCGAATATCAGCGCGGCTTCATCGCCGTGGCCGGCGAGCACATGGCGGTCAATCTCGTTGAACGCCGCGTTGGTGCGGCCGCCCGTGAACCAGCGCCAGTGCGGCGGGTTCGATGCGTCAAAGGCTGTGGTCCAAGGCGCGAAACCCGCGGGCACGTCCGCCGTGACGGGCGCGCCCGTAGCGGCATCCCAGCCGGACCAGATGCCGGACGCATCACGCGTCAGCCATGCTCCGGCTGTGCCTTGCCCGGCGACAAACCAGTGAATGCGCTCAGCCGCGATGTTGCCATGAAAGGCACCAGGATCAGCGAGCACGGCTGCACGCATCTCGTCCCAGTCGGCGCGGGTGCGCACGGAGTTCACATCAGCCACGACAGGCACAGTCGTCCTGTCACCAGTCTTGGGGGCGGCAGCCATTGCTGCTGCAGACAGGTTGCCTGCCGTCATATTCGAATCGCCCTCTCTCACTTATCCGCGTAAAGAGCCTGAACATTCGAGACTTTGCAATATCAGGCGCATCGGTCCCGTTTCTCCGAAAAACAGCTCGGCTTGAGCGCTGTCGGGAAATCCTGATTGTTTTCCGTATCATCAGTCGCTTTTTGGAAAAGGCGAGTCGGACCAGTTGAATTCAGCTGGTTTGAACCAAAATGGCTTATGAAAAGTTCTGGCCATCTTATGGGACCTTGAGGTTATCCAAAATATAAGACTGCATTTTTCGGGAGAAAGGCAGGGTGGATGACGTTCCTTCTGATCGTTTTTAGAATGTCGCTTATATACAATAAATAACCAATATGGTTTCTAAACCTTTAGCCGAACTGCACGAAAGGGCAGGGCAATTCAGGGCTCGAAGCGCGGCAAAAAGCTGGGCGCTGCGTCGTCATAACCGGGTGAGCCGGGTAACAGCGTCTTGCGCATTCGCGCCCGTCCGGTTCCCGCGCGGGTCAAAACCATGCCATCAGGCTCTAAGTGCCGCGCTCAGGCTGTCTGCAGTTCGGCTTCCATGATCCGGCGCATTTCGAACTTCTGCGCCTTGCCGGTAACCGTCATGGCAAAGCTTTCGACCACCCGCACATAGCGTGGCACTTTGAAATGGGCGATCCGGCCCCGGCAATGCGCCAGAATGTCGTCAGCCGTGATCGCCGCATCGGCACGTGCGATAACCCATGCGCAGACCTCTTCGCCGTATTTGTCGTCGTTCACGCCAAAGACCTGCGCATCGGCGACATGCGGGTGGGTCAGCAGGAATTCCTCGATCTCGCGAGGGTAGATGTTCTCGCCGCCACGAATAATCATGTCTTTGATCCGCCCGGTGATGCGCACATAGCCCGCCGCGTCCATCGTCGCGAGATCGCCCGAATGCATCCAGCCATCGTGGTCGATTGCTTCGGCGGTCCTGGCCGGATCGTCCCAGTATCCGAGCATGACGGCATAGCCGCGCGAGCAATATTCGCCCTGCTCGCCGATGGGTAGCGTCGCGCCTTCCGGCCCAACCACTTTGGTTTCCGCATGGGGATGCACGCGCCCGACGGTGCCGACGCGCTCCTCGATCGGGTCGTCTGTGGCAGTCTGCGTGGTGAGCGGGCTGGTCTCGGTCATGCCATAGCCGATGGTCACTTCGCGCATGCCCAACTGGTCCATGACCTGCCGCATCACGGTGACCGGGCAGGGTGATCCCGCCATGATCCCGGTGCGCAGCGTGCCGACGTCCATGCCTTCAAGGCCCGGGTGGTTCAGCATCGCGATGAACATCGTCGGCACGCCGTAGAGCGCGGTGCAGCCTTCGGCCTCGACCGCCTGCAGCGCGGCCAGCGGATCGAATGCCTCGCCCGGATAGACCATCGCCGCGCCGCTGGTGAGCGCCGCCAGATTGCCCAGCACCATGCCGAAGCAATGGTAGAGCGGCACGGGAATGCAGATCCGGTCGCGCTGGGTGAGCGCAATGGTCTGGGCGGTAAAATAGCCGTTGTTCAGGATGTTGCGATGCGTGAGCGTCGCGCCCTTGGGGAACCCGGTGGTGCCGCTGGTGAACTGGATGTTGATCGCATCATCGGGCAGGAGCTGCGCTTCGGCACGGGTCAGTGCTTCCGGATCGGCTTCGGCCAGCAAGTCCTGCCAGGTCAGGAACCCCTCATGCGCCTCGGCCCCGGTGGTGATCCGGTGGCGCAGATGCGGCAGGCGCGGCGCGCCGATTTCGCGCAGCATGCCCACATAATCGCTGGTCTTGAAGCGCGGCGCTGAGACTAGCACGCTGCAGCCCACCTTGTTCAGCGCGTACTCGACCTCGCTCGTCCGGTAGGCCGGATTGATCGTGACGAGCACCGCGCCGATCCGCGCGGTGGCGAACTGGGTCACGGTCCATTCCGCGCAGTTGGGCGCCCAGATGCCCACCCTGTCGCCGCGTGCCACGCAAAGGCGGAGCAGACCGGTCGCCACCCGGTCCACTTCGGCATCGAGCTGCCCCCAGGTCCAGCGCAGCGACTGGTGGCGCGAGACCAGTGCCAGATCGCTGCCCCAGCGCGCCGCCGCACTGCGCAGCGCCTGCCCGATGGTCGTCTCCAGCAGCGGGGTGCTGGTTGGACCCTTGGCGTAAGACAGCTGGCTCATGGCAACGCTTAGAACTTCGCGCCCACGGTCACCCCGTACATGCGCGGGTTGCCGACGTGGTTGTAATCGAGGCCGAAGCCAGTGAGATCGATCCGCGAGGTGAAGTAGAACTTGTTCCCAAGGTTGCGGGCCCAGAGCGAGGCGTTGAACATGCCATTGCTGCTCTCCCAATCCAGATGCCCGCCAAACAGGGCGTATGACTGTTGGCGCAGGCGCGGAATGTTGATGTTCTCGAAAAACTGGCTCGACTGGTACGACACTTCCGGATGGAACGAGACCGATCCGAACCCGCCCTTAAGCAGGGTGGCATCAACGCTG
>CANEVG010000065.1 GCA_947442095.1 Sphingomonadaceae bacterium | reverse complement strand
TTGCTGGGGTTCGCGTGCCAGCTGATGATGCGGTCACCCATAGACAATTCCATCCATCAGTTTGCGCGCGGTGCGCAGGAGGGCGGCGGTGCGGACCGCGCCGGTTTCATCGGTTTTGAGGACGCAGCTCATTTCGCCGGTGGGGTGTTCGACCGAAAGGAGCTTGCGGCTGCCATCGGGGATCGATGCCACTTCGGCGGCGGGGGAGCCGGGGATCAGGCAGGCAGTGGCGACACTGACCGCGCCGAGCACGCCGATGGTGGCATGCGCGCGGTGGGGGATGAAGCTGCGCACAGTGACCGCGCCGCCGTTTCTGGGCGGGGCGACGAGCATCATCTTGGGGACGGATTTGGACGTCACATCGCCTAGGTTCATCATCGGGCCGACAATGAGGCGTATGGCCTCGATGCGGGCCTTGAGGTCGCTCGCGGCATCGAGCCAGTCGCGGTCCTCGTAGCCGGTGATCCCGACATCCTCGGCCTTCATGACGACGCAAGGCATGCCGTTGTCGATGAGGGTGACGCGGGTCCCATTGACCACATCGACTGCGTTGCCAGTGGGGAGCAGCGCGCCGCAGGAGGAGCCGGCGGTATCGCGGAACTCGAGCGGGACGGGCGCGTGGCTACCCGGGACGCCGTCGATCCTGGCCTCGCCTGCGTACGTGACTGTTCCGCCGGGGGTGCAGACTGTGGCGACGGCGACCTGGCCGGTGTTTTCCATGTAGATCGACACGCGGGTTTCATCACCGGTTGCCGCGACAAGGCCGCGTTCGATGGCGAAGGGGCCGACGCCTGCAAGGATATTGCCGCAGTTCTGTGCGTCCGTCACGATGGCCTGATCGACGAAGACCTGCAGGAACAGGTAATCGACGTCGATCCTTTCGCGGGTGGATTTGCTGACAACCGCGACCTTGCTGGTGAGCGGGTCGGCGCCCCCCATGCCGTCGATTTGGACGGAATCGGGGCTGCCCATCATGGCGAGGAGGAAGGCGTCACGCTGCGCGGTGTCTGCGGGGAGGTCGTCCTTCAGGAAGTAGCCGCCCTTCGAAGTGCCGCCACGCATCCACATGCATTGTATGCCTTTGGGTATGCCCTCAGACATACTTGAGGCCTTCCTTTTCGAGCCGTTCGCGCATCTTGTACATGTCGAGGCCGAGGATACCGGCGGCGAGCTTCTCGCGCTTTTCGCCTTCGTTGGCTTCGCGCGCCTGTGCGGCTTTGAGCACGGCTTCGGTATTGGCGCGGGGGACCACGCAGACGCCGTCGTCATCCGCCACGATGACATCGCCGGGGTTCACGAACTGGTTGGCGCAGACGACGGGGACGTTGACCGAGCCGAGCGTGTTCTTGACCGTGCCCTGCGCGTAGATCGCCTTGGACCAGACGGGGAAGTTCATTTCCGTAAGGTCGCGCACATCGCGCACGCCCGCGTCGATCACGAGGCCGCGGCAGCCGCGCGCGATGGCCGAGGTTGCGAGCAAGTCGCCGAAATAGCCGTCCTCACACGGACTGGTGGGCGCAAGGAGCATAATGTCGCCCGCTTGAAGTTGTTCGATGGCGACGTGGATCATCCAATTGTCGCCCGGAGGTGCGCTGATCGTGACCGCACTGCCCGCAATGCGCGCGCCGTGATAGATCGGGCGCATGTAGCTGGCGAGGAGGCCGGTGCGGCCTTGCGCTTCGTGAACCGTTGCGACTCCGCAGGCGGCGAGGCCATCGATCACCGCCGGATCGGCGCGTTCGATGTGCTGGACGACGATACCCGACATGGCTTGGCTCCCGTTTGAATTCGCGGCCTATCCCTTCGGCCTGGCGGGCGAGAGGTGCCAATGCAATGTTTGGCGCAGGGCATAAGGAAATGCTAAGGGCGCGTGATGTCCGAACCTGCTTACAATATCCGCCACTTCGCCGCGCTGGCCGCAACAGTGCGGCACGGCAGCGTGACGCGCGGTGCGCGAGCGGTGAACCTCACGCAGCCTGCACTCACGCAGGCCATTGCGCGGCTGGAAGCTGACCTGGGTTGTGCGTTGTTTGAGCGCGGAGCGAGCGGGATGACGCCGACCGAGCCGGCCCGGCTGCTGGCTCCGCGCGCAGAAGCTGCGATTGCGCACGTGGGCAGCCCGCGGGTTACGGGCACGCAAGTGCGCGCGTTTCTGGCGCTGGCGCGCACAGGTTCCTATGCCGGAGCGGCGGAGACGACAGGGCTTTCAGCAGCTTCGCTCCACCGCGCCGTGGCCGATCTGGCAGTCGCACTGGGCCAGCGGCTGGTGGACAAGCGCGGGCGATCCATTTTGCTGACCCCGCAGGGCGAGCGCCGCGCGCGCGGGTTTGGTCTGGCCATGGCGGAACTGCGCAATGGGCTCGCGGAAGTGGCGGCGTGGCAGGGCAAGGCGGCGGGGCGGATTGTGGTGGGGGCGATGCCGCTCTCCCGCGCACGCTGGCTGCCCGAGACGATTCTGCGCTTTCATGGGCTCCATCCGGGGGTTTCGATTGCGGTGGTGGAGGGGAGCCATGCCGAGCTGGCGGGGCCGCTGCGCGATGGCGAAATCGACCTGATGCTGGGCGCGCTGCGCGAGGCGGCCTTGCTGGAGGACTTGGCGCAGGAGCCGGTGTTCTGGGATAAGCCGCAGTTGGTGATGCGCGCGGGCCATCCGCTGCTGCTGTCGGAAAAGCCGATGGCGGCGCAGCTGGCGGCCTTTCCCTGGATACTGCCTGCGCGGGACACGCCGCTGCGGCAATATTGGGAGGCGATGATGCGCGCTGCCGGGGCGGAACCGCCGTCTGTTGGCATAGAGTGCGGATCGGTGCTGACCGTGCGGCAGTTGCTGCTGGGCTCGGATGCGCTGACTTTGCTCAGCCCGGCGCAGCTCGCGGTTGAGCTGGAAGCGGGGGTGCTGGCGACTTTGCCGACGCCAGCGCCGGTGCTGCGGCGGATCGGGATCACCACGCGCGAGGGCTGGCGACCGACGGCCCCACAAGCGGCCTTTGTCGCTCTGCTGCGCGAAGTGGCGAGCGCAGGCTTCGCATAATCTTATGGGCCGGACATGAATTGCATTTGTTTGGCCCGCCCGCGCGCCGCAGGAGGGCGGGGATGGAAACGACACTCGCCCTGATTGGCTTCGGTGAGGCTGGATCGACTTTTGCCGAAGCGGCTGGCTGGGAAGCTGGGGCCGCTGCCTATGACGTGCTGCCGGCGCGGCGGGCTGCGATGGAGGCGGCAGGTGTGCTGGTTTGCGCCAGCGCGGAATGCGCGCTGGGCGAGGCCGATCTGGTGCTGTCGCTCGTTACCGCCGATGCGGCGCTCTCTGCGGCGAAGGATTATGCTGCGCTGCTGAGGCCGGGCGCGCTGTGGTGCGACATGAACTCGGTTGCGCCCGCCACCAAGCGCGCGGCGGCCAAGACGGTCGAGGCGGCGGGCGGGCGCTATGTGGATGTCGCGGTGCTGGCGCCGGTCAATCCCGCGCGGATGAATGTGCCTTTGCTGGTTTCCGGCGCGGCGGCAGATGAGGCGGCCGAGGTCTTGCACGCTGCGGGTTTCGCCAATGTGCGGGTGGTAGGCAGCGAGGTTGGCCGGGCTTCGGCGATCAAGATGATCCGCTCGGTTATGGTCAAGGGGATTGAGGCGCTGACGGCCGAGATGATGCTGGCTGCGGACGCGGCGGGCGTGACCGATGAAGTGCTCGCCTCGTTGGATGCGAGCGAGAAGCCGCAAGGCTGGGCAGCGCGCGCGGCCTACAATCTGGAGCGCATGACGACGCACGGGGCGCGCCGCGCCGCCGAGATGGAAGAAAGCGCCAAGACGCTGATCGGGCTTGGCGTGGAGCCGGTGATGACCAGCGGCACGGTGCGCCGCCAGCGCGAACTGGCCGGAAAGACCGATCTGTTTTCGCAAGAGAAAGAAGCCGCCCAATGACCATGATCATCGACTGCCACGGCCACTATACCGTGCTGCCAAAGGCGCATGACCAGTGGCGCGAGAAGCAGAAGGCGGCGTTCAAGGCAGGGACGCCGTGCCCGCCATACCCCGACATTTCCGACGCCGAGATCCGCGAGACGATCGAGGCGAACCAGCTGCGCCTGATCAAGGAACGCGGCGCGGACATGACGATCTTCAGCCCCCGCGCCAGCGCGATGGCGCCGCATGTGGGGGATCAGACAGTCGCGGTGCCATGGGCGCAGGCATGCAACAATCTGATCGCGCGGGTGGTGGGGCTCTATCCGGAAACCTTCGCGGGCGTGTGCATGTTGCCGCAATCGCCAGAAGCGGACCTGACCAGCTCGATTGCCGAGTTGGAGCGCTGTGTGACCGAGCTGGGCTTCATCGGCTGCAATCTCAATCCTGATCCGGGCGGCGGGCACTTCAAGCATCCGCCGCTGACCGACCCTTATTGGTTCCCGCTCTACGAGAAGATGGTCGAACTCGATGTGCCCGCGATGATCCACGTTTCGGGATCATGCAATCCGGCGATGCACGCGACGGGGGCTTATTACATCGCAGCGGATACCATCGCGTTCATGCAGCTGCTCGAAGGCGATCTCTTCAGCAAGTTCCCGACTTTGCGCTTCATTATCCCGCACGGCGGCGGCGCAGTGCCCTATCACTGGGGGCGGTACCGGGGCCTTGCGGACATGCTCAAGAAGCCCGACCTTTCGGGCCATCTGATGAACAACGTGTTCTTCGATACCTGCGTCTACCATCAGCCGGGGGTGAACCTGCTGGCCGAAGTGATCGAGACCAAGAACATCCTGTTCGGCTCGGAAATGGTCGGCGCGGTGCGCGGGATCGATCCGACGACGGGCTTCTATTTCGATGACACCAAGCGCTATGTCGATGCGCTCGATATCCCGGATGAAGAACGCCGCGCGATCTTCGAGGGCAATGCCCGCCGCGTCTATCCGCGCCTCGATGCAAGTTTGAAGGCCCGGGGGCTGTGACCACCTGGCTGACCAATGCGTGGTATGTTGCCGCTTGGGATGCCGAAGTGGAGAGCGCCCCGCTGGCGCGCACGATCTGCGGCACACCGATGATGTTCTACCGCAAGCTCGACCGCACGGTGGTGGCGCTGCGCGATGCCTGCCCGCACCGCTTGCTGCCGCTCTCCATGGGGCTGCGCGAGGGCGATGCGATCCGCTGCAAGTACCACGGGCTTAAGCTCGGGCCGGACGGGGTGGCGATCGAAATGCCCATGCGCAATGATGCCCCGAACAAGCGGATCTGCGCCGAATCCTTCGTGACGCATGAGCGGCACCGCTATGTCTGGGTCTGGATCGGGGAGCGCGAGAAGGCCGATCCTGCGCTGATCCCCAATCTCTGGCCCTGTTCGACCGAAGGCTGGGTGTTCGACGGCGACTACTACCATGTCGCCTGCGACTACCGGCTGATGATCGACAACCTGATGGACCTGACGCACGAGACACATGTCCATTCAGGCTCGATCGGACAGCCGGAGATCATGGAGGCACCGATCGGCACGCGGGTCGACGGGCAAGACGTGATCGTCGAGCGCTGGATTCCGGGGATCGACGCGCCGCCGTTCTGGCGCACGGCGCTCAAGCGCCCCGGCCTCGTCGATCGCTGGCAGATCTGCCGCTTCGTGATGCCGGCTGCGGTGATGATCGACGTTGGCGTCGCGCCAGTCGATGCCGGGGCCTCGCTCGAACAGCATGATGAGGGCGTGCGCGGCATGGTCGTCGATTTCATGACACCCGAGACCGAGACCAGCCACCACTACTTCTGGGGGATGGCACGGAATTTCGATACGTCCGATCCCAGCATCACTGCGCAGCTCAAGCGGCAGCAGGGTGTCGTTTTTGCCGAGGACAAGGATATCCTCGAAGCCCAGCAGCGCGCGCTGGCGGCCAACCCGGACCTGAAGCTGGCGGCCTACAACATCGACGAGGGCGGCACCCGCTCGCGCCAGATCATTGCCCGCGCGATCCGCGCAGCTGAAGAGGTTACCGCATGAGCAGCCCTACCGACATCCACGCCTATCTTGCCGAGCTCGAGGACATTCCGGGCACGCGGGTCTATACCGCAGCGCGCGCGCGCAAGGGGTATCACATCAACCAGTTCGCGATGAGCCTGATGAAGGGCGACAACCGCGAGCGCTTCAAGGCTGATGAGCGGGCCTATCTCGACGAGTGGCCGATCTCCGAGGAAGCCAAGGCAGCGCTGCTGAAGCGCGACTACAACACGCTGCTCGACCTTGGCGGGAATGTCTATTTTCTCTCGAAGCTGTTCTCGACTGATGGGCTGAGCTTTGCCGAGGCGGTGAGCACGATGACCGACATGACCTTTCCCGAATACCGCGACATGATGCTGAAGGGCGGGCGCTCCCCCATCGGCAATCGCTCGATTAAAGCCAACCTCGCCGCCGCAGGCCTCGAGGCCACTAAAGGGACCTACTGAGATGGCGCGTTTGACTGCAGGTGTCGGCTCCAGCCATGTGCCCTTGCTTGGCGTGGCGGTGGATCAGGGCAAGACGCGGGACGATTACTTCGGCCCGATCTTCGCTGGATACGACTGGACCCGCGAATGGGAGAAGGCCGAGAAGCCCGATGTGGTGATCCTCGTCTACAACGATCATGCCAGCGCCTTTGACATGAAGATCGTGCCGACTTTCGCGATCGGCTGCGGTGAGCACTACAAAGCTGCGGATGAGGGCTGGGGGCCGCGCAAGGTGCCCGATGTGGAAGGCCATGCCGATCTGGCATGGCATATCGCGCAGAGCCTGATCCTTGATGATTTCGACATGACAATCATCAACGAGATGGACGTGGACCACGGCCTCACCGTGCCGCTTTCGATGATGTTCGGCACGCCGGACAAGTGGCCATGCAAGGTCGTGCCGCTGGCAGTGAATGTCGTGACATATCCGGTGCCTTCGGGCAACCGCTGCTGGGCGCTGGGCGAGGCGGTTGCCCGCGCGGTGGCGAGCTTCCCCGAAGATCTTAACGTGCAGATCTGGGGCACGGGCGGGATGAGCCACCAGTTGCAGGGCCCGCGCGCGGGGCTGCTCAACCGTGAGTGGGACAACAAGTTCCTCGACATGCTGGAAAGCGATACCGATGCCGCGCGCTGGATTCCGCACATCGAATACCTGCGCGAGACAGGCAGCGAAGGCATCGAAATGGTGATGTGGCTGATCATGCGCGGCGCGCTTGGGAAGAGCGTCAAGACGCTCCACCGCCACTACCACATTCCGTGCAGCAACACGGCCATTGGCCATATCGTCCTGGAGCCAAACCCATGAGAATAGCACTCGCCGGCGCCGGCGCTTTTGGTGAGAAGCACCTTGATGGCCTGAAGCTGATCGACGGCGTGGAAATCGTCTCGATCATCAGCCGCACCGCTGAACAGGCGGCGGCGGTCGCGGCCAAGTATGGCGCGAAGCATTCCTCGACCGAACTGGATGATGCGCTGGCCCGCGACGATGTCGATGCGGTGATCCTGTGCACGCCGACCCAGATGCATGCCAGCCAGGCCATTGCCTGCATGGGCGCGGGCAAGCACGTGCAGGTGGAAATCCCGCTGGCGGACAGCTGGGCGGACAGCGAGGCAGTGCTGGCGAAATCCAGGGAAACCGGGCTGACCTGCATGGTTGGCCATACGCGGCGCTTCAATCCCTCGCACCAGTATGTGCATAACAAGATCGCGGCGGGCGAGTTCAATGTCCAGCAGATGGACGTGCAGACCTACTTCTTCCGCCGCCGCAACATCAACGCCAAGGGCGAGGCGCGTTCGTGGACCGACCACCTGCTGTGGCACCACGCGGCCCACACGGTGGACCTGTTCGCCTACCAGGCGGGGCCGATCGTGAAGGCCAATGCTTTGCAGGGACCGATCCACCCCGAGCTTGGCATCGCGATGGACATGTCGATCCAGCTGCTCAGCGCCAGCGGGGCGATCTGCACGCTTTCGCTCTCGTTCAACAACGATGGTCCGCTGGGCACTTACTTCCGCTACATCGGCGACACCGCTACCTATCTGGCGCGCTACGATGACTTGTTCAGCGGCAAGGAAGAGCAGATCGACGTTTCCAAGGTCGATGTCTCGATGAACGGGATCGAACTGCAGGACCGCGAGTTCATCAGCGCCATTCGGGACGGCCGCGAGCCCAATTCATCGGTCGGCAAGGTGCTCGATTGCTACCGGGTGCTGGGCGATCTGGAGAAGCAGTTCGAGCGATGAAGGAGCAAGCGCGGGTGGATGCATGGATTGCCTATTCGGGCCGCAAGTTTGCTCGCCCGCGCTACTACGCCAATGCGCACGAGCGCGATGAGGTGGAGATCGTGCCGGTGCTGATGCCGGTGGCCGATGCCCGTGCAGCGAAGCCCGAGATTGACCGCGAAGGCTTCCAACTCGTTCAACACCGCAGCGCGGTGCGTGATTTCGCCGATCGCGAGGAAGTGGCACGGGTCCACATGCGCGAGATCGAGGAACTGGTGCAGGCCGAGACCGGTGCGGACTTTGTCCATGTCGGCGCGCCCGGGCTGCTGCGGTTCTCGGAACGGTCGGGGCGTGCGGGCAGTCTCAACAACTCTATGCCCGCCCGCTTTGCCCATATCGATATCTCGGATGTGACGGCAGCGCAGTTTGCCGACCGCGGGGCCAATGGCCGCGCCTATGCCCGCTGCGCGCACTACAACGTGTGGCGCGCGATTTCGCCGCCGCCACAAGATGTGCCGCTTGCGCTTTGCGATGCTCGCTCGCTGGCTCTGGCCGATCTGATCGCGGCGGACGCCGTGTTCGACGAATCGGGCAAGCCCGAGTGGTCGTTCGAAGGGCTGGTGGTGGCCCACAGCGCGGCGCACCGCTGGTATGCCTTTTCCGATCTGGCGGCGGGCGAGGCGATCCTGTTCAAGACGAACGACAGCGATCCGGCGCGCGCCCACCATGTGCCGCACGTGGCGTTCGATTTGCCCGATTGCCCGGAAAATGCCTCGCCGCGCGTTAGCATCGAGATGCGGGCAACCGCCTGGTGGTGGCGCTGAAGCAACACTTTACAACTCGCATTGCTACCAATTGATAAGACTGTTGCGTCCTCCCTGAAGATTGTTATGCATCATATCAGATCGAACGATTTGATCGTCGACTTAGGGAGGGTATCATGGCCAAATTGATAGCCGCTCGGCGCATTGCGCGCCTAGCCAGCATGACCGCAGCATTTATTGCCAGTCCTGCCATCGCGCAGGAAGCCAGCGCGCCGCAGCCAGCTGAAGAAGCGGCAACCAACACCACACCGGAAATCGTGGTGACAGCGCAGTTCCGCGCGCAGAAGCTGCAGGATACGCCGCTGGCGATCACCGCGGTCACAGCAGCGATTCTTGAGGCGCGCGGCCAGACCGACATTTCGCAGATCGCAGCGCAAGCGCCGAACGTTGTGTTGCGCAACCAGCCGCAGAGCGGTGGTATCGGTCTTATCGCGTTCATCCGCGGTATCGGCCAGACCGACTTCAACTACGCACTCGAACCCGGCGTCGGCATCTATGTCGATGACGTTTATATCCCCACGCTCTCGAGCTCGCTGCTCGATCTGATGGATCTTGAGCGGGTCGAAGTGCTGCGCGGGCCGCAGGGCACGCTGGCGGGCCGCAACTCGATCGGTGGTTCGATCAAGCTGTTCAGCAAGAAGCCTACGGGTGAAGGCGGCGGTTCGTTGCAGGCGACCTATGGTGCCTACAACCGGCTTGACGTGCGCGGCATGGCCGACTTCAAGATTACCGATAACTTCTTCGCGCGCGTTTCCGGTGCGACCAAGAGCCAGGACGGCTTTATCACACTGCTCGACTATGGTCTCGCCAACCCCACTTCCAACGTGCGTACCAACACCAATTCTGGTGACGGGATTGAGCGCGGTACGCTGGGTGGGCGGTCGTTCTCGGCCGGACGCCTTGCGCTGCGCTGGGAAGCCTCGCCCGATATCGAGGTCAGCCTTGCCGGTGACTATACGCGGGAGCGCAACGAGGCTGGTGCACAGGTGCTGTTGTTTGCAAACAACCCTGCGACCACGCCCGAAGGGATACCCTTCCTGACCGGCAAGAACGGCGCCGCTGTTCCGTTTGACTGCCGGTTTGTGCCGACTACCACGCGGTTCCAGGCAAGCTGTGGCACGACGCCGGCCGGTTACGATTCGCGCTTTATCAACTACGCCAACTTCCTCGATGCGCGCACGCCGACCTCGCAGGCCCCGTTCAAGCCCTACTCGGCAAACAACCGCCAGAACTTCGATGGCTGGGGCGTGACCGGCAACGTGACGGCGAAGCTGGCCGACAATCTTACCGCAGTGTGGATTTCCTCGTACCGCCGCTACAAGATGCAGTTCGGCTTCGATCAGGACGGTTCGCCCGTGCCGATCTCGCAGCTGGACAACACGCTGCGCCACCGCGCGTGGAGCCAGGAACTGCGGCTCAACGGCAGCCTCCTCGACAAGCGGATCGAATACACGGTCGGCGGGTTCTACTTCGACGGGAACGGCACCTATAACGCGCGTGTCGATCTGAACTATGCCGGTATCGACTTCATCCACGGGCCTGACAGCACACCGGCCACCTCGAAGGCGCTGTTCTTCAACGGCACTTTCCATGTGACCGATGCGTGGGGCTTCACCGGCGGCGTTCGCCACACGTGGGACAAGAAGGACTACACCTACTTCCGCCGTAATCCTGACCTTTCCGTTCCGGGGCCACTGCCGTGCGAATTCTTCCTCGGTGCGCCCACGGCCGGACCGGTTGGCATCGGCAATTCGCCCAATTGCCTCCTGATCGGTCTCAACAACGTGACCGCCCAGTTCAAGGGCCAGCGCACCGACTGGCGCATCGAGACGGACTACCGGTTCAGCCCCGAAGTCTTCGCTTATGCCTCGGTTGCCACCGGCTTCAAGGCGGGCGGCGTCAACCCGCGGCCGTTCTTCGGCCCGTCGGCCGGCGAGTGCTCGGCCTTGCCGCCGGGCGTGGCAGCGCCGTGCAACCAGGTGAAGTCGTTCAATCCTGAATCGCTGACCACCTATGAAGCGGGCATCAAGACCGACCTGTTCGATCGCCGGCTGCGCTTCAATGCTTCGGCGTTCCTCAACAAGTATGACAACATCATCCTGACGCTGTCGCGCTGCCCGGGTGCGCCCTGCCTTCTGCCGGCAAACGTGGGCAAGGCGGATGTCTGGGGTATCGAAGCCGAAACCACGATCCGTCCGGTCGATGGCCTGACGCTTGACGGCTCGGTAAGCTACCTCAACTTCCAGTTCACGGACACTGGCACCACTGGTCTGCCGCTGACCAACCGCACGCCATTCACCCCGGAATGGAACTGGAGCGTCGGCGCGCAGTACGATTACACGCTGCCCTCCGAAGCGGTGGTGAGTGCACGGTTTGACGGTGCCTATCAGTCTTCGGTTTTCGCTGATGCGTTCAATGCTCCGACCAACCTTGTTGATGGGCGGTTCCTCGGCAATGTGCGGCTGAGCTACACCACTGGCGACAAGGCCTGGCAGATCTCTGCCGAAGTCCAGAACGTCTTCAACAAGTACTACTTCCAGACGGTTGAAGACGGCGCGGCCCCTTTCGGTGCGATCACGGCCAACCCCGGCCTGCCGCGCACTTGGGCGGTTTCGGTGAAGCGCACGTTCTGATCGACGCGCTTTCCTGAACACGGCAAGGGCTGTTCTGCTTCGCGCAGGGCGGCCCTTTCCTTTTGCGGAATCGGTTGAAATCCTCTGTCACTGCGCTACACCTATCCTAACAATTGATATAATGGGATGAGGCGATGGGCGCGTTTCCGCAGACGATGTACTTTGTCGGGCTCAATGAGCCTGTCGGGCAGGAGGTCAGCCTCAAGGGTCTGACCGTCGAGGGCACGCTGCCACCTGAAGTGTGCGGCAGCTTCTACCGCGCGGTGCCCGATCCGGCCTTTCCGCCCAAATTTGCTGATGATCACACGCTTTCGGGCGACGGCATGGTCAGCCGCCTGTCCTTTAATGCGGACGGCACGGCGGATTACGCGATCCGCTTTGTGGAAACGGCGCGCCATCTGGCAGAGAAGGCGGCGGGCGAGGCGCGCTTCGGCAAGTACCGCAATCTCTTCACCGATGACGCCGAGGTCGCGGGCGTGGACCGCACTGTGGCCAACACCACACCGGT
>CANEVG010000064.1 GCA_947442095.1 Sphingomonadaceae bacterium | reverse complement strand
GCAAACGTCTCGACCAGCGCGCCCGAATCTGCATCCGCGTGCCACTGATCCAGCGAATAGCGCTCCTCGCGCACGGCCAGCCCCTCATCGCGGGCCAGCGCCAGCAGGCTCTCACGCGTGATGCCGGGCAGGATCGTGCCTGAAAGCGGCGGGGTGATCAGCGAGCCGTCGGCGAACACAAAGAACAGGTTCATGCCGCCCAGTTCCTCGATCCATTGGCGCTCCACCGCATCGAGGAACAGCACCTGATCGTGTCCGCGCGCAAAGGCTTCTGCCGTCGGGACAAGGCTGGCGGCATAGTTGCCGCCGCACTTGGCTGCACCCGTGCCGCCGGGCGCGGCGCGGCTGTATTCACTGACCCACAGCGAAACGGCGGGCGCGCCCGATTTGAAGTAGTTGCCCGCCGGGCTCGCGATCACGAGGAAGCGGTACTGCTTTGAGGGACGCACGCCGAGGAACGCCTCGCTCGCGAACATGAAGGGGCGAAGATAGAGCGAGCCGCCCTCGACCGTGGGAAACCAGTCGCGGTCTGCCCTGACCAGTTGGGTGACGGCCTCGACAAACAGCGCCTCGGGGATCTCCGGCATGGCGAGGCGGCGGGCCGAGGCGTTGAAGCGCGCGGCATTGGCTTCGGGCCGGAACAGCGCGATTTCGCCGGTCTCGAAGCGATAGGCCTTCAAGCCCTCGAAGATTTCCTGCGCATAGTGCAGCACCGAGGCCGCCGGATCGAGCGCGATCGGGCCATAGGGCAGCACTTCGGGATTGTGCCAGCCTTGCGCCTCGTCCCAGTGAATCGAGACCATATGATCGGAAAACGACGTGCCGAAACCGGGGTTTGCCAGCACTGCGCCGCGCGCGTCTGCCGCCATCGGGGCAGGGTGCGGCGTGTGCGTGAAGGCGGGCAAAGCGGCAGCGGTGGTGGGCGTCGCCATCGGGCGGTCCTTTGGAAATGGGGGTTCTAGCCCGGCCCGTGAACGATTGTTGCGCAAATGGCAAGGGATTTGCAACAAATGTGAAGGGCCGCTTCCGGCAATCGGAAGCGGCCCTTCGCATGGTCAGCGGCCGGAAGTGCCGCCCACGGATGCCTTTATCGCAAAACCAAATTAGCGATAATGCTCCGCGATGCGCAATGCCGACCCCTCTGCTGAACCATGAGACATCGGATCACCTCCTTTCGCGCTGTTGAGCCAAGTTGCCGCCCCCCGATCTCACTGACATCGGTGTACGGCTCAGCCGGAGGGGTGCTGCCCTGTACCGGCCTTGATTGGAATGTGATTCATCACGGGGCCAAGAACAAGTCTTGCAATGATTTTTTTTGGCGTCAGAACTACGAGCTTCGCGCTGCGACGGTGGATAAGTTGCGCGCCGCTTGTCCTGCTCGCCTCACCTCGGGCCCACCCTTTACCGGCAATCCTCGATAACCCGTCCGATTTCCGCCCAGGCGGGCAGAACCAGCGTTGGCGCGCCACCCATTTCGGCCATGAACCGCCCGCGGCTGAAGGCCATGGCATCGAGCAGTGGATCGCTGGCGTTCAAGGCTATCTCGAATAGGATCGGCGCGTTCTGGGCTGCGGGAGCGCTGCTGGAGGGGGCAGCGCGCAGCTGCCACGCGCCGCTGGAGGTGGTGATCGCGGCCGGCAGTGTGCCGGGACCAATGCCCTCGCGCTGGATCAGCACGGCAGGCCGCCCGCGCTCGCAGCGGATCACCAGCAGCGGCGCAGCGCCGGGCAGACCGAACCGCACTGCGCTGCCGCCAGGCTCGGCAGCATACGTCCACGCACCAGAGGTCTGCGCGGCATCGCGCCAATTTGCGGTGACCGGCTTTGTCAGGGGCGTTGCTGGTGTGGGCGCCTGCACCGGTCGCGGCGGCGGGGATTGGGGCTTGGGGGCCGGGGCAGGCAGCGGCACTGCACGCGGCGGGGCCACGGTAGCGCAGCCGCCAAGCAGCGCAAATGAGGCAATCAGCAAGAGCGCGGTGTTGATCTTCATGCCTCGGGTATGGAAGAGAGCGGCGGTGACCTCAACCCGTCCTGCGCCCTCGCCGAGCTCGAACGCTCCAAAAGCAACCGGAAAAGCGAAACTGCGCCTCGACCAACTGCTGGTCGAGCGCGGCCTTGCCGAGAGCCGCGCCCGCGCGCAGGCGCTGATTTTGGCAGGCCATGTCTATTCGGGCGAGACCAAGCTGACCAAAGCCGGGCAGGCGCTGCCCGCCGAGGCGCCGCTGGAAGTGCGCGGGCGCGACCATCCGTGGGTCTCGCGCGGCGGGATCAAGCTGGGTCATGCCATCGCGCATTTCGGGCTCGATCCGGCGGGCGTGACGGCGATGGATATCGGCAGCTCGACCGGCGGGTTTACCGATGTGTTGCTTTCGCTGGGCGCAGCCCATGTCTTTGCAGTCGATTCCGGCACCAACCAGTTGGCGTGGAAGCTGCGGCAGGACCCGCGTGTGACGGTGTTGGAGCAACTGAGCGCGCGGCTGTTGACCCAAGGACATATCGACCGGCCGGCTACCTGGGTCGTCTGCGATGCCAGCTTCATCGCGCTGCACAAGGTGCTGGAAGTGCCGCTCAGGCTGGCGGCGCGGCCGACCCAGCTCGTGGCACTGATCAAGCCCCAGTTCGAAGTGGGGCGTGGTGAAGTGGGCAAGGGCGGCGTGGTGCGTGACGCTGCGCTGCATGCCCGCGTGTGTGATGAAGTGCGCGGCTGGCTTGAGGGCGAGGGCTGGGCCGTGCAGGGCATAACGACAAGCCCGATCACCGGCCCGGAAGGCAATATCGAGTTCCTGATATCTGCCATTCTTAACGAAGCCGCTTGAGACGTTGCCTAGCGCGCGTCGCGCCGCCAATATCGCTCGCGAATCATTGTCCGTTATGGATTTCCGCTGCGGCGGGATCCCCGGGGGTACCTTCTAGCCAATGCGTTATCTCGCTTCGCCTGCCCAGCTTCGTGCCAGCCTTCTGCGATGGTCCCTGTTTACAGTGCCGCTCGTGCTCGGGCTTGGGTTCCTTTCCAGTCGGATTGCCGATGCGGGGCCAAGCAACCCTTGGTTCGCCGCCTTGGCCAAGCCTTCGCTCTATCCGCCACCGGCTGCGTTCGGGATTGTCTGGTCGGTGCTCTATGTGCTGATGGGCGTGTCGCTGGCGATGGTGGCTTCGGCGCGCGGCGCGCTGGGGCGCGGCCCAGCGCTTGCCGTGTTCGGCATGCAGTTCCTGCTGAACCTCACATGGAGCCCGGTGTTCTTCGCGCTGCACCAGATGACCTGGGCGCTGGCGGTGATCGGCGCGATGATCGTGCTGACCGGCGTCATGCTGCCGATGTTCTCAAAGGTGCGCCCGGTCGCGGCGGCACTGCTACTGCCCTATTTCGCCTGGATATGTTTTGCGGCGCTGCTCAATTACCAGTTTCTGGTAGCGAACCCAGCGGCGGACGGTGCGCAGGGCTCCGGCGCAGCGGTGCGAGTCCAGCTGTAGTTTGCCCCGAGTTGCGGCTTGTAGAGCGGCCAGCCGCGCCCCATCTGCGGGGGACAATTTCGAAACAAGGCCAATACCATGCAATCCGAGAACCCGATGATCGCCGATTTCGTCAAGCTGCTCAACAGCGCCGCAGGCACACTCGCCGGCATGGGCCGCGAAGCAGGCGAGACCGCGCGCGAAAAGCTGCGCGAAACCTTCGGCGGGATGGACTTCGTCAGCCGGGAGGAGTTCGAAGTGGTCAAAGACATGGCCACCGCCGCGCGCGAGGAAGCCGATGCGCTCAAGGCTCGGATCGAGGCGCTGGAGGCTGCGGCTAAGAGCTGAGCGCCTCCGTCAGCGCTTAGCCTTGTCGGCGCGTCTGAGCGTTTCCGCCACGCTCTCCACGGCCTTTGCCACGGGCATGCCGAACACCCCGCCGCCCGCCTTGTGCCATGCGGCGATGCCTTCCGCGGCATCGGGGAAAACGGCGGTCGAGGCGGAGAGCTGGGTCACGCTGGCATCGAGCGCGCCTCTCGAAAACGGCGCATGATCAATGCTGTCGGACGGATCGGTGCGTTTGCCGAAACGCACCCCGATGATGGTGACGTGAAAGATCGGGCCATAGCGCGCAAAAGCCGGGACCCTCTCGATCTTCTGGATCTTGAGCAGCGATCCCTTGTCACCCGGCCGAGTGCGGTATTCCCACACCTGCCCTTCGCTAAACTGGTGCGCCGGTGCAATGGCGCCCACCAGCATGAGCGCGCAGAGCGCGAGCAGCGCAATCCGCGCCATGGGCCTAGAGCCCCGCTGCTTTCAGCGCCTGATCCAGATCTTCGATCACGTCGTCCGGATCTTCGAGCCCCACATTCAGCCGCAGCATGCCCTCAGTCACGCCCATGTCCGTGCGGGTTTCGGGGCCGACGCCGTGGTGCGTGGTGGAGGCCGGGTGGCACATCAGCGAGCGCGAATCGCCGATGTTGTTCGAGATATCGACCAGCTTCAGCGCATCGAGCAATGCGTGCGCCTGTTCCCGCCCGCCCGGCACTTCAAGGCTAAAGATCGAGCCGCCCGCCTTCATCTGCTTCACCGCCAGCGCATATTGCGGGTGGCTGGGCAGAAACGGATAGAGCAGGCGCGCTACGCGCGGCTCGACAAACTGCGCGACTTTCAGCGCGTTCTCGCTCTGGCGGTGAATGCGCAGGTCCAGCGTTTCCAGCCCCTTGAGCACGACCCATGCGTTGAACGGCGCGATGTTGGGGCCGGTGTTGCGCTGGAACGGCAACAGCTTGTCGTTGATGAACTGGGCCGAACCACACACCGCGCCCGCCAGCACGCGGCCCT
Source organism: Sphingomonadaceae bacterium (assembly GCA_947442095.1). GTDB lineage: Bacteria > Pseudomonadota > Alphaproteobacteria > Sphingomonadales > Sphingomonadaceae > Novosphingobium. Next base: position 7,366 of record CANEVG010000064.1, on the reverse strand, counting down.
GTCCGTCCATCATCTTGGTGGCGGAATAAGCGACCACATCTGCGCCGAAATCGAGCGGGCGCTGCAGCGCGCTGGTGGCGAATGCGTTGTCGACCACGGTGGTGATCCCGTGCGCGCGGGCAAGGCTGCAAACAAACTCCAGGTCGACCACATCCATTGTCGGGTTGGCTGGGCTTTCGAAGAAGAACACCTTGGTGTGCGGCCGGATTGCGGCTTCCCATGCGGCATTGTCCGATGCGTCGATCGTGGTGCCGGAGATACCGAAGCGCGGCAGCAGGTTGTCGATCAGCCAGCGGCACGAACCGAACGCCGCCTTCGCGGCCACGACATGATCTCCGGCGGAAAGCTGACAAAGCAGCGCGGTCGTCATAGCGGCCATGCCGCTGGCCTGCGCGCGGCAAGCCTCTGCGCCTTCAAGCAGGGCGATGCGCTCTTCCAGCATCGCCACGGTGGGGTTCTGCAGGCGTGAATAAGTCATGCCGTCTGCCTCGCCCGCAAAGCGCGCAGCGACCGTGGCGGCATCGTCGTAGGTATAGCCCGAAGTGAGGAACAGCGCCTCAGACGTCTCGCCCATTTCAGAACGCCAAGTACCCCCGCGCACGGCTTGCGTTGCGGGGCGCCAGTTGGCGGTGATCAAGCGGTTCTGTCCGTCAGAGCGTTTCATGAGCCGTGCCTTAGTTTTGCTGGCAGGCGGGTGCAAGCAGCACCATTGCCCACCCGTGCGCATATGGCGTAAGGGCGCGCGGCCCATGACGCTGCTTTCCCGCATCCCAGCTGCCATCAATGTCGCTTTCACCGCTCCCGTGAACGACCGGCGCGACCCGCAGGTTTGGGTCATCGCGATCACGCTCGGCTTCCTCGCGCTGGTGCTGCAACGGTTGGCGATCCCTTCCAAAACTATGTTCGACGAGATCCATTACCTTCCGGCCGCGCGCCGGCTGATTGATCTCACGCGGCGGCTCAATCCCGAACACCCCTTGCTCGCCAAGGAGTTCCTCGCGCTCAGCATGCGCTACGTCGGCGATACACCGTTCGGCTGGCGTTTGCCGAGCGCGCTGCTCGGCACCATCGGGCTTTACGCCGCGATGCGCGCGATGTGGTGGGCCAGCCTTTCGCGCAGCGCCACAGTGCTGTTCGGGCTGCTGCTGGCGACCAATTTCATCTGGTTCGTGCTCAGCCGCATCGCGATGCTCGATATGACAATGGCGAGCATGATAGCACTGGGCTTCTGGCAGGGCACGCTGGCGTGGCGGAAGGGGAGCAGGACACATCTTGTGCTGTGCGGTGTTTTTCTCGGCCTCTCGCTGGGGGCCAAGTGGAATGGCGCGCCGCTGCTGGCGCTGCCGGGACTGCTGTTTGCATGGGACCGCTGGTGGACGCTGAAGGGGCGGCGAAAAGCGTTCCTGACGGCGCGCGATGTCGGCCCCATCACCGGCGTTTCGCTGCTGGAGGCCGCGCTGTGGCTTGGCGTGGTGCCGCTGGGGGTCTATTTCGCCACCTTTGCTCCTGCGTTCTTCTACAAGGTCCAGCCGCTGACGCTGGATGGGCTGATCCACTGGCAGCGCTACATGCTGGAACTGCAGGATAGCGTGAAGAAGCCGCACCTCTACATGAGCCGGTGGTGGCAGTGGATCATCAACATCCGCCCCATCTGGTTCTTCTATGAGAAGTGGGACGGGGCGCAGCGCGGCGTGCTGATGATTGGCAATCCCTTTACTATGCTCGCCGGGCTGCCCGCGCTGCTGCTTTGCGCCTGGGCCGGGCTGCGGCAGGGTGACCGGTTGCGCGGTGGGGTCGTGGTGCTCTATTTCATGGCGCTCGTGTTCTGGGCGATCAATGGCAAGCCAGTGCAGTTTTACTATCACTACGCACTGGCGAGTGTGTTCCTGATGGCCGCGCTGGCGCTGGTGCTCGCGGGCTGGTGGCGGCACCGGTTGCGCTGGCCGGCCATGCTGGTGGTGGCGCTATCTGCCGGGCTGTTCATCGGCTTCTACCCGATCCTTGCGGCGGGCGCGCTCCGTGCCAAGGACTCCTACAAGGACTATACCTGGGTGAAAAGCTGGCGCTGAGACAAATGGGGGAGATAACCGGAATTATGTGCTCAATACTTGCCCCAGACGAACTTACTGGAAAGCGCGAAGTTCCAAACCGAACCCACGACGATCCCGACGATGGCCGCCGGATAGGCGTGGAAGCCCATGCGCATCAGCGCCGCGCCCGCGCCGACGTTGGCGAGGAGGCCGACCGAGCAAGTCAGGGCAAACTTGGTCCAGCCGCGCAGCAGCGGTATAAAGCCGCGCAGGCGCTTATCGGCATAGGTCAGTTCGTTGTTGAGCATGAAGTTGAAGCTCATCGCCACGACTGCCGCTGAGGTCTGTGCAATGATGAACTCGGTCTGCGCCGACCAGTTGTGATAGAGGATCTGCTGGCCGAAGGCGGAGAGCACTGCAGCGAGCACCGCCATGTGGACGACCACGCCGAGCCCGCCGATCGTGCCGAACAGGGCAAAACGGGTCGGGATGATGCGGCCGAGCCACTTGTCGTAAAGCCCGATGAGGAATTCGAACACCACCGTGCGGTCAAGCTTGCTTTCGCCCTCGGCCCGGGCCGCAAAGTTCAGCGGGAATTCTTTGACCCTGAGCGGTGCGTCGACCGTTGCAAGAATATCGAGCAGGATCTTGAAGCCAACGCCCGAAAGCCGGTGCGCATCGGCGCGCAGCGTTTCGGTGCGGAGCATGAAGTAGCCGCTCATGGGATCGGAGAGCTGCACGCCGGTCACCTTGCGCGCAATGCGGTTGGCTAGCCCTGAGGCCTTTACGCGGTCGGGCCGCCCCCAAGCTTCGGTGCTCGCGCCTTCGGCAAAGCGCGAGGCATAGGCGACATCGAAGTTTCCGCTTTCGACCGCTTCATACATGCCGGGTAGCAGCGCCGGATCATGTTGGTGATCGGCGTCCATCACTGCGACGACGGGTGCCGCGGTGGCGCACATCCCCTCGATCGCGGCAGAGGCGAGGCCGCGTCGGCCGATGCGTTCGATCACGCGCACGCGCGGATCATCGCGGCCGATGCGGCGCGCTTCCTCGGCGGTGCCGTCGGGGCTGTTGTCGTCCACGAAGATCGCTTCCCACGCTAGGCCTTTGAGCGCGGCATCGAGCCGCTCGACCATCAGCGCGATGTTCTTGCGTTCGTTGAACGTGGGCAGGATGACAGCAAGCTGAAGCATGACCCGCGCGCTTACAGCCTTGCGAGCACGGCGTCACCAATTTCCGTGGTACCGGCGTTGCCGCCCAGATCACGCCCAAGCACGCCATCGGCCAAACTGCGCGCCACGGCTGCCTCGATCCGCTCTGCCGCAGCTACGAGGCTCAGCGAATGGCGCAGCAGCATCGCGAGCGAAAGGATCGTGGCGATGGGGTTGGCAAGGCCCTTGCCGGCAATATCCGGGGCGGAGCCGTGGATGGGTTCATAGAGGCCAAACGTGCCATATTCGGTTTGCCGCGCGCCGAGCGAGGCTGAGGCGAGCAGGCCGATCGAGCCGACGCACATGCTCGCCTGATCCGAAAGGATATCCCCGAACAGGTTGCCAGTGACGATCACGTCGAACTGCCCAGGGCTTTTCACCAGCTGCATTGCGGCGTTGTCGACATACATGTGTTCGAGCGTAACGTCCGGATATTCGGCGCTGACCTCGATCACCACATCGCGCCAGAGCTGCGAGGTTTCAAGGACATTGGCCTTGTCGACCGAGCACAGACGGCCACTCCGGCCCTGAGCAGCGCGGAAAGCGATTTGCGCAATGCGGCGCACCTCGCTCTCGCTGTAGGACATGATGTCATAGCCCTCGCGCTCGCCCGATGGCGTCGTGCGGAAGCCCTTCTCACCAAAGTAGACGTCGCCATTGAGCTCGCGCACGATAAGGAGATTGATCGCGGAGGCGACTTCCGGGCGGAGCGCGGAGTGGCTTTCAAGGCCGGCGAAGACTTTGGCTGGGCGCAGATTGGCGAACAAGGTCAAGGCCTTGCGCAGGCCTAGGATGGCCTGCTCGGGCCGCAGGTGTCGTTCCAGGGCATCGCAAGTGGGATCACCCACCGCGCCGAACAGAATGCCGTCCGAGCTTTCCGCAATCGCCAGCGTTTCGGGGGGCAGCGGGTGGCCAGTGACGTGGTAGGCCGCGCCGCCGACGAGGGCTTCGGCCCGCTCGATCGGCAGGTCCAGTGCATCGAGCACGCGCAAGGCTTCACGGGTCACTTCGGGGCCGATGCCATCGCCTGGCAGGACTGCAATCTTCATGGAACTATCCTTGGAACCTTAGATTTCGGTGCGTCAGAGTTTGGTACTGGTGATCCGCTTCAACCGATCGAGCAGAATGACGCGCGCCGCCATACCATCGCGGCGCGGATCGGCAAGCAGGCGGTTGCCGATGGCAAGGCCCTGCCGATCGAGCCGGGCGATCAGCCGGTCCCACAGTTCTTCGGCGGGCGGGGCGGCGGCATTGCCATAGCCCAACTCGCGCAGCAGAAGCACTTCGAAGGCCGCCAGCGCGCGCGCCCAGCCACGCGCCGAGGGAGCGTGGCAAATGGCATCGAGCAGCGCCTCGAGCGCGCTGTGGAGGGCGGGAAAGGGTTGCCCCTCGGGCAGCGCCAGCGCGGTGAGCGTGGTCGCCCAGCCGATCCCGGCGCTGGCCAGCGGTTCGGCGAGCCAGGGTCCGCGGCTGGTCACGAGCTCAAGCCGGGCGGATGCCAGTTGGCTCTCGCTGCGCGCGCGCAGTTCGGCCTCCACCAGATTGCCGGGAATCAGCACGGGCCGCAGTGTACGGCCGCGTGCACCGGCGACGTAGCCAGCCAGCAGGCCATGCTCGGCCGTGAGCAGCCGAACCACTGCGCCGTGTTCGCCGTGGGCGCGCGCAGCGCAAAGAATGGCGGGGGCGCGGATCAGCATGACCGGCTGCTTGTGGGATCTTTCGAAGGTTCCGGCAAGCGACCCTAAAACCTTGTGTGAATCCCCCGTTGGAATGGGGCGCGATCTGGAGTAGTTTACATCCATGAAGCAGCTTTTCCAGCATGCCGCCGTTACGGATGGGGTGACAGTTCGTGTCGCGGTGAACTTCCTGCCAGAACAATCGCGCATTGATGCGGGCAAGTGGTTCTGGGTCTATCACATCCGGATCGAGAACGACGGCGGTCAGCCGGTGCGCCTGCTCACGCGGCACTGGCGCATCACCGATGGGCGCGGAATGATCAATTTCGTGGACGGAGACGGGGTGGTGGGCGAACAGCCGCTGCTCGCCCCCGGTGCGGCGCACGATTATGTGTCGGGCTGCCCGCTGGGCACGCCGCATGGAAGCATGGAAGGGCACTACACGATGGAGCGGGCGGATGGCTCGCTGATTGACGTGGCCATACCCTACTTCCCGCTCGCCGCACCCGCCACGGCCAACTGATCCTGCGGGCCAGTCTTTGGGACATCCGGCCATGAAGCAACCGGTATGAAGCGGACCCACTTGCCGCTGAACGGCCTGCGTGTGCTCGATGCGGCAGCCCGGCACCTTTCGTTCACCCGCGCGGCCGACGAACTGGCAGTCACCCCTGCCGCCGTCGGCCAGCAGATACGTGCGCTAGAGGATCTGCTCGGCGTCGTGCTGTTTCGTCGCACGACCAAAGGTCTTGTTTTGACCGACGAGGCCAGCGCCGGGCTCGATGCGATCCGCGAGGGCTTCCTGCGTTTCGAGGAAGGCGTGCAAGCCATGCAGGCCGGCCAGTCGAGCCATGTCTACACCGTGGCCTGCCCGCGCGATTTCTTCGCCGCCTGGCTTTCCCCCCGGCTGGCGGCCTTCCGCATAGCCAATCCGACAATGCGGTTCTCGCTGGTGGGCACCGATGGCGATATCGATTTCACCGAGGCAAATCTGAACCTTGCGGTGCGCTGGGCGGAAGGGCGGGGCGACCTTGAAGGCATTGCGCTGGGCGAGCCGCTGGTTCAAGTCGTGGCTGCACCCGGCATCGCGGACGACGCGCCATGGATCGGCTGGCCAGGTGATACCATGCCCGAGGGTGAAGCGCGCGAGACGCCGTTCTCGGTAGGCGATGCCGGCACCGCGATCAGTGCCGCCGCCGCCGGTCTCGGCAAGGCGCGCGTGCCGGCGATGCTGGCCGAGGGTGCCATCGCATCGGGCCGGGTCGCGGCACTGGGTCCGCCCGAGCCCGGGCGCCGCGCCTACTGGCTGGTCGCCCCGCTGCCGCAATGGAGGCAAAAGAAGGTCAAGGCGCTTGTTGCCGCCTTGATCGAGGCCCCGGCCTGAGTGGCTCCCTGCGCATATGCACCGGGCCGGTCCGCGCCCGCACACTGTATCCGATCCAGAGCCTCGATAAGGCGAGATCGATCCCGTTCTTGCCCGACGTATTGAGAGGTCGTTAACCCCCGCGCCGTAAACCGTCCAAATGGCATCTGGCGGTAACTTACCCGGTCTGCGTGGCGGCGCGCGACACTGGCTACGCCGCGGCGGCTACAGCCTGCGCAATGTCCGTCGCCATTGGCGCCAACGGCCAGGCGACGCCTTCACCCATGCCTATGCCATGAGTGTCTCGCGCCGTGCGCCGCTGCTCTACCTTGTTGTCATCTTCAACACTCTGCTGATCGCGCTGCGCTTTGCGGGTTCGGCGCCGACCGTGCTGGTGCTTATCGCGCCGGTGATCAGCGTCGTGGCCGCGTTCCGCGGGCTCTACTGGCTGCCTGCGCGCGTAGCGCGGCGCCGGGTGGCGCAGCTGCGCGATGATCTTCAGGCGATGCAGCGGCTGGGGGGCTGGGCGGCGCTGATCTTCGTGGCCTGGTCGCTCGGGCTCTACCCCTATGGCGATGCGGGCCAGCGCGAGATGCTGCACTTCGTGATGGGGGTCACGATGTTTTCCGCCACGCTCGTCATGGCCTATGCGCCGCAGACCGCGCTGCGCCTGGCACTGGCCTTCACGCTGCCGTGGAGCCTGTTCCTCATGGGCACAGGCCACTCCAACGCGATTTCGATCACGGCCGTGCAGCTGTTCGTCACAGGCATCCTGCTGACGATGACGCATGTGCAGCACCGCGATTTCGTGCGGCTGGAGCTTTCGCGCCAGCTGCTGACGCGGCGCGAGAAGCAGAGTGCCGAACTGGCCAGCGCGCATTACCGGCAGGCCACGGTCGATCACCTCACCGGAGGCAGGAACCGCCGGGCCATTCTCGCCTCGCTGGAGGACCATCTCGCTGAGCCAGATGGCGCCAATCGGCCATGGCTGGCGCTGTTCGATCTCGACGGGTTCAAGCATATCAACGATACCTATGGCCATTCTGCCGGTGATCATGTGCTGCGCACGGTCAACACCCGCCTTGGTGT
>CANEVG010000063.1 GCA_947442095.1 Sphingomonadaceae bacterium | reverse complement strand
TCAGGCGCAGGCGGTGGTGATCCGCTCGACCGGGCCATCGGCGACGGCGTATCCTGCGGGGCGCAAGCTGCCTGCGGGCGCACCGGTGGTGCTGAAGGCGGGCGATCAGGTGACGGTGATCGACAAGGCCGGATCGCGCGTCCTCTCCGGGCCGGGCAGCTTCAAGCTGGACAGCGCGGTGAACCGCGACGCGGGCGGCAACACCGCGCTCGCCAGCCTGCTGGCGCGCGGCGCGGCGCGCACCCGCACCGGGGCGGTGCGCGGCGATACCGAAGTGCCGACCGAGGCGGTCCGTCCGGACAACGTGTGGTATGTCGATGTCAGCCGCGGCGGCACGGTATGCATCGCCGATCCGGCTCAAGTCGTGCTGTGGCGGCCAAACCGCGCCGAAACCGGCAACGGCACGCTGTTCGCCGCCGATGGTACGCCCGCCGAAGTTACCTTCCGCGCCAGCAGCGCGATCAAGCTCTGGCCGGTCGCCACCTTGCCGGTGATCGATGGGCAGACCTACCGCTTCACCAGTCCCGTCGGCCAGACGGTCAAGATCACCGCGCGGCTGCTGGCGAGCGTTCCGGAAGACCCGGTGGAGGCGGCCACGCTGCTCGCCGAAAAGGGCTGCACGGCGCAGCTTGAGGTGCTGGGCCAGGCCGAGCCAGAGGCGGAGTGATCCTGCCCCCCGCCCCCCGAGCTTGCTCGGGGAGGGGGGCGAAGGGTGGCGGAGGGGCAGGCTCCCGTCGGGCAGTGCTTGACCTTTCGCCTCGCTGGCTGGCAGAGGCTGGCCCATGGAAAGCACTGCCCCGCTCACGCTGTTCAACAGCCTGACCCGCCGCGCCGAGCCGTTCGTGCCGGTCCACCCCGGCGAGGCACGCGTCTATACCTGCGGGCCGACGGTCTACAACTACCCGCATATCGGCAACATGCGTGCCTATGTCTTCGCCGATGTGCTTGGGCGGACGCTCAGCTTCAAGGGCTACAAGCTCACCCATGCCATCAACATCACCGACGTCGGCCACCTGACCAACGATTCGGACGACGGTGAGGACAAGATGGAGCGAATGGCAGCCGCGCAGAAGCAGTCGATCTGGGACATCGCCGAGCACTACAAGCAGGCCTATTGGGCCGATGTGCGTGCGCTCAATATCCGCCAGCCGGCGCAATGGACCGTCGCGACCGACTATGTGCCGCAGATGATCGAATTCGCCAGGGGCATCGCCGCGCAGCACTGCTACAAGCTTGAAAGCGGGCTCTATTTCGATGTTTCCACAGTGGCTGACTATGGCCGCCTAGCCCGTGCGCAGACCGAGGACGGTGAGGGCCGCATCGAAGCCGTGGAGGGCAAGCGCAACGCGGCCGACTTCGCCATCTGGCGCAAGACCCCGCCGGGCGAGGCGCGGCAGATGGAATGGGATTCGCCCTGGGGCAAAGGCGCGCCAGGCTGGCATCTGGAATGCTCGGTCATGTCGGGTGCTGTGCTGGGTTTTCCGTTTGATATCCACACCGGCGGGATCGACCACCGTGAAATCCACCACCCCAACGAGATCGCGCAAAACCAGGCGCACTGCTGCACGAATGGCCTCGACGATGCCGCTAATTCCGGTGCGAAGGTGTGGATGCACAACAATTTTCTGGTCGAGCGCAGCGGCAAGATGTCGAAATCCTCGGGCGAATTTCTGCGCCTGCAATTGCTGATCGACAAGGGCTACCATCCGCTGGCGTACCGGCTGCTTTGCTTGCAGGCACATTACCGCAGCGAACTGGAGTTCAGCTGGGAAGGACTAGGGGCAGCGCTGACGCGATTGAAGCGGATGCTCATCGCGGTGGGAAGGCTTAGCCAGCCGTCAACAAGGAAGCAGCGTTCAGAACCAACGGAGTTGGCCGCCAACAAGAAGTGGTTCGATGCGGCCGTATCAAACGATCTGAATACACCTGAAGCGCTCACAGCTCTTGAAGAGGTGTTAGCCGGCCTTCAGCCGAATGACGTCAAGCTCACGGTCGTTGAAGAATATGATTCTGTCCTCGGCCTCGACCTGCTTAACCTAACCCGCGCCGACCTGCGCCTCCGCCCCAAATCCGCCGAGATCACCGAAGCCGAGATCGAAGCTACGCTAGCTGCGCGCAAGGAAGCCCGCGCTGCCAAGGACTTCGCTCGCTCCGATGCGCTGCGCGATGGGCTGGCGGCCAAGGGCGTCGAGGTCATGGACGGCGATCCGCTCGGCTGGGAATGGAAGCTCGGATGATCCTCGCCGCGCTCGCCCTCGCCGCGCTCGCCGCAACACCGGCCAGCGCCGCAACACCGGCCAGCGCCGCCACGCCGCAAGCTGCCATAGCCACCATCTATGCGCCCTTCAACGACACTCGCGTGCAGGTCGCGCCATTTGATCGGCCAATTTTCACTCCGCAGTTGAAGGCCCTGATCACCAAGTGGCTCGCGGTCACCCCAACCGATGAGGTCGACGATCTCTCGGACTTTGACTGGCTCTGCCAGTGTCAGGACTGGGATTCGCCAATCTTTCGGGCCCGGATCGTCGGCAACCGACGGCTCGGCCCGGGCCGCCGCGCGGTGACAGTGTCGCTGGGCAGTCGCCATGCGCCGCTGCGTTTCGTTCTGCAGCAGGCAGGGGGCCAGTGGCTGATCGATGACATTTTTGCGAGTGGCTTTCGCGGCGGCTTGCGCGCGAGTTTGATCCGCACGACCGCAGCCGATATCGCGCTGCGCAAACAGCGCTAGCCAGCCAGAGGATCAGGGCGATGACCATACTCGTGATGAACGCGCTCGCCGCGCCGCTGATCCAGCCGTACTTGCCCGATTGGGTGGACGCGCGGTTCTTTCGCCATACCGATGAACTGCTGGTGATGGCGCCCGAGGCCGAAATCGGCTGGTTCGATCTGGATGATAAGGCCGTGATGGCCGAGGCGATCACCCGGGCCACGAAGCTCAAATGGCTGACCAGCATCTACGCCGGCATTGACGGCCTGCCGCTGACGCTGATGGCGGAGCGCGGTGTGGTCATGACCAATGGCGTGGGCATCAATGCGGTGACCATCGCCGAATATGTGGTGATGGGTATGCTCAACGTGGCCAAAGGCTACCGCGAGGTGGTGCGCGCGCAGGAGCGGCACGAGTGGCTGAACGATTCGCCGGGCAAGGTAGAGCTCGGCGGGAGCAAGGCGCTGATTCTGGGGTATGGCGAGATAGGCCAACGGGTCGACCGGATGCTGACGGCGTTCGATGTCGACGTGGTTAAGGTGCGGCGTTCGGCTGGCGAAGGGGTCCTGACGCCCGACCAATGGCGCGCGCGGCTTGGCGAATTCGACTGGGTGATCCTTGCCGTGCCCGCCACGGCTGAGACCGACGGCATGATGGGCGCGGCCGAGCTTGCGGGGATGAAGCCTTCGGCCGTGCTGGTGAACATCGCGCGCGGCAGCGTGGTCGATCAGGATGCACTGGTGACCGCCCTCACGGAAAAGCGCATCGGCGGCGCGTTCCTTGATGTCACGACGCCCGAGCCGCTCCCGGCAGGGCACCCGCTCTGGTCCATGCCCAACGTGCACGTGACGATGCACCTTTCCGGCCGCGCGCAGAGCCAGATGTTTCAGCGTTCGGGGGCGCGGTTCCTGGAGAATCTGGCGCGGTACAAGCGCGGCGAACCGCTCACCCCGCAGGTCGATTTCGCGCTCGGCTACTAACCCTCAACCAAGCGCGTGACTCGCGGGCAACGCTTTGTTACCCCTTCACCTCAAGGCTGTGCGGCGGCGCACATTGTGCGTGCCGTAATATCCATAGGGGTCGCGACTGGATAGGCAGGGGGAGGCGCAGCTGCGCGCGCTCCCATGTGGGGGAGCGATTTCATGAGCGATGGTGCCGGCACGGTTTCCGGGGGCAAGAAGGCCTCTGATCTGTTTATCGAATGCCTTGAGGAAGAAGGCTGCGAGTACATCTTCGGCGTGCCCGGCGAGGAGAATCTCGATTTCCTCGATTCGCTGTCCCGCTCCAAGAAGATCAAGCTGATCCTCACGCGCCACGAGCAAGGCGCGGGCTTCATGGCCGCGACCTATGGCCGCCACACCGGCAAGACCGGCGTGTGCATCGCCACCCTGGGGCCGGGCGCAACCAACTTCGTCACGGCTGCTGCTTATGCCACGTTGGGCGGCATGCCGATGCTGATGATCACTGGCCAGAAGCCGATCAAGAAATCCAAGCAGGGCCGCTTTCAGATCCTCGACGTCGTCTCGATGATGGGGCCGATCACCAAGTTCACCCACCAGATGGCAAGTTCGGACAACATCCCGAGCCGGGTGCGCGAGGCCTATCGCCTTGCCGAGGAAGAGAAGCCCGGCGCCACCCATATCGAACTGCCCGAGGATATCGCCGACGAGCATACCGATTCGCGGCCGATCCACCGCAGCATGGTCCGCCGCCCCAGCGCCGATCCCAAGTCTGTCCGGCAGGCAGTGCAGGCGCTTGAAGGCGCCAGATCGCCGGTGCTGGTGATCGGCGCAGGCGCGAATCGCACGATGACCGGGCGGATGCTGCTCCAGTTCATCGAGAAGACCGGCATTCCCTTCCTGACCACCCAGCTCGGCAAGGGCGTGATCGACGAGCGGCACCCCAAGTTCCTTGGCTGCGCAGCGCTTTCGGCGGGCGATTTCGTCCACCGCGCGATTGAGGACTCCGACTGCATCGTGAATATCGGCCACGATGTGATCGAAAAACCGCCGTTCTTCATGCGCGATGGTGGTCCGACTGTGATCCATGTCTCGTCCAAGACCGCCGAAGTCGATCCGGTCTATTTTCCGCATATTGAGGTCATCGGCGATATCGCCAACGCGATCTGGCAGATGAAGGAGGACATTGTCCCAAACGGCAGCTGGACCTGCGAAAAGCTTCTGTCGTACCGCGCCGCCGAGGTAGCGCATACCGCGCCGCTGGCAGCGGACGCGCGCTTCCCGATCTTTCCGCCCCACCTTGTCAGTGAAATCCGCGCGGCAATGCCCGATGATGGGATCATCTGCCTTGACAACGGGGTCTACAAGATCTGGTTCGCGCGCGGCTACACCGCCTATCGGCCCAACACCGTGCTGCTCGACAACGCGCTCGCCACGATGGGCGCGGGGCTGCCCTCCGCGATGATGAGCGCGATGATCTACCCGGAGCGCAAGGTTATGGCGATCTGCGGCGACGGTGGCTTCATGATGAACAGCCAGGAGATGGAGACCGCGGTGCGCCTTGGCCTCAATCTCACCGTGTTGATCCTCAACGACAGCAGCTACGGCATGATCCGCTGGAAGCAGGCCAATATGGGCTTCGAGGATTTCGGGCTGACGTATGGCAACCCCGATTTCGTCAAGTACGCCGAGGCTTACGGCGCACGTGGCCACCGGGTGGAAAGCGCCGCGCATCTCAAGGCGCTGCTCGCGCATTGCAATAGCACGCCCGGCGTACACCTGATCGATTGCCCGGTCGATTATTCCGAGAATGACCAGATCCTCAACAAGGATATCAAGGCGCTGTCGAAGGCATTGTAATCTATCCCTTACCCCTCTTGGACGCCGGGAGGGGGGAGCACACCATGACCAAGCTAAGAGACGTCTACCCGCTTTATCTCAACAACAAGGCGGTGCAGCCCAACACCGATCTTGCCGTGACCGACAAGTTCACCGGCGAGATCGCGTTCCGCACGGCGCTCGCCACGCCCGACGTCATCAACGAAGCGATCGCAGGCGCGGTGCGCGCGGCGGAGCCGATGGCGCGGCTGGCGAGCTATGAGAAGCGCGATGTCCTCGCTCACTGCGTTAAGCGTTTCGCCGAACGCTTCGATGAACTGGCCTATTCACTCTGCGTCGAGGCAGGCAAGCCGATTGCCGATGCCGAAGGCGAAGTCGGCCGCCTGATCGACACGTTCCGCATCGCCAGCGAGGAAGCGACGCGCAATTACGGTGAGGTCCAGCCGCTCGACATTTCCCCGCGCGCCAAGGGCTATATGGGCATGTGGAAACGCGTGCCGATCGGCCCGTGCAGCTTTATCTCGCCGTTCAACTTTCCGCTGAACCTTGCCGCGCACAAGATCGCGCCGGCCATCGCGATCGGCTGCCCCTTCGTGATGAAGCCTGCCAGCCTCACGCCCTTGGGCGCGATCATCATGGGTGAAGTGCTAGCCGAATGCGACGTTCTGCCCGAAGGCGCGTTCTCGATCCTGCCCGCCAGCCGTGCCGGCGCCGACCTGTTCACCACAGACGAGCGGCTCAAGCTGCTGTCCTTCACCGGATCGCCGGGCGTGGGCTGGGAGTTGAAAGCCAAGGCGGGCAAGAAAAAGGTCGTTCTCGAACTTGGCGGCAATGCGGCGGTGATCGTCGATGCCGATGCCGATCTCGATCATGCACTAGCCCGGATCGTGTTCGGCGGGTATTACCAATCAGGCCAATCGTGCATCCACGTGCAGCGCGTGATTATCCACGAGAGCATCTACGAAACCTTCCGCAACATGCTGGCTGCCAAGGTTAAAACGCTGATCTCCGGCGATCCCAAGGCGCGCGATACCTTCATCGGCCCGATGATCTCGGCCAAGGAAGCACAGCGGCTCAAGGGCTGGATCGACAGCGCGGTGGTGGGCGGCGCGACGCTGCTGGCAGGCGGGGGTTGCGAGGGCGCGATGCTTGAGGCGACGCTGCTCGAAGGCTGCAGCCGCGACATGGAGGTCTACACCGAGGAAGCCTTCGGGCCGGTGGTGATCCTCTCCAAGTTCAGCGATTGGCACGCGGCGCTCGAAGAAGTGAATGACAGCAAATTTGGCCTGCAGGCGGGCATTTTCACGCGCGATATCCACAAGGTGCTCGATGCGTGGGACGGGCTGGATGTCGGCGGGGTCGTGGTCAACGATGTGTCGAGCTACCGGGTCGACAATATGCCCTATGGCGGCGTGAAGGATTCCGGGCTGGGCCGCGAAGGGGTGCGGTTCGCGATGGAGGACATGAGCGAGATCCGCAATCTTGTGATCCGGAGGGTCTGACGCGGCGAGTGCGCAGAGGTGTAGCAATCTTCTGCAACTCTGCGCTTGAATGGCAGGACGGCTCTGGCGTAGTCTCCGGGGAGGGTCGCCTAGCTATAGTCTCGTCCGGTGTGCGGTGAGGGCCGCAAAAGCCCCCCGCGTCGTGCCGGGCGCATGAGAATTGAGGGGCGCGATTTTGTCTACGGGGCGGGGCATTTCGACAAGAGCGGGGCTGTTTTCGGCGGCCATTCGCATGCTGGCGGGTGCGCCGCTGCTGGTCGCCGCGCTATGTTTGGCGATTGCGGCGCTTGGCGCTGCGCTCGCGCTGCCTTCCGCTCCGCTTCAGGCCCAAGCCGGAACCGCCGAAATCCCGCTGCGCGGGCATATCGGCGTGGCGAGCTGCGCAGGATCGACCTGCCATGGCCGCAGCGTGCCCAGCGGCACTCCGGTGCGGCAGGATGAACTGCAGCGCTGGCAGGAAGAGAGCTCTCCCGGCGGCGCGCACAGCCGCGCGTGGCGCGTGATCGGCGAACCGCGCGGCGCGGCCATCGTGCGCCGGCTTGGCCTCGATAGCGCAGGTGTCATGCGCGAATGTGCGGGCTGCCATGCCACGCCCGGCTCGGCGCATGTCTCCGAAGGCGTCGATTGCGAAGCCTGCCACGGCGATGCGAAAGGCTGGCTGGCCTCGCACTACACCGTCGGCACCAGCCACGCGCGCAATATCGCGCAAGGGATGACCGACCTCACTGTCCCTCGCGTGCGCGCCGGGGTCTGCCTCGATTGCCACCTTTCAGGCGACGGGCAAGGTCAGTTCATCGCGCACCGCATCATGGCGGCGGGCCATCCACGCATTGCCTTCGAACTCGATCTGTTCAGCACGCTGCAGCAGCATCACGATGAAGATGCGGACTATGCAGCGCGCAAGGGGCACAAGACCAATGCGATGCAGATGTGGGCGATCGGGCAGGCAGAGGCAGTCGCGCGCGGCCTTGCGCTCTACAGCCAGCCGGCCAAGGCGAACGACGGGGTGTTCCCCGAGTTCACGTTCTATGATTGCCATTCGTGCCACCGCCGGATCTACGACGGCGAGGAGGCGAACGTCAGCGCAGTGCCCAATCCGGGCCGTCCAATCCGCAGCGGGATGCCGCCCTACAACGACGAGAATATGATACTGCTGGCCGCCGCCGCGCGCGTGGTCGCGCCCGCTGAAGCTGCCACGTTCGACGCGCGCAGCATGGCCTTCCACCGCGCGATGGGGGTGGGCCGGAGCGAGGCAGTCAGTGCCGCGCAGGCGCTGCGCCAGTCGGCCAATGCGCTCTCGGCCCGGTTTGCCGCCGCGCCCTTCAACCGCGATCAGGCCTTCGCGGTGATCGACGCGATTGCCAGCGACGCGATTTCCGAACGCTTCACCGATTATGCGGGCTCGGCCCAGTCGGTCATGGCGCTCGATACATTGCTGGGCGGCATGGTCAATTCCGGGATGGTCACTGCGGGCGGGGCGGGGGCCCTGCGCCTACATATCAACCAGGCTTATGCCGCCGTGCGCGATCCCAATGGCTTCCAGCCCATCGCTTTCCGCCGCGCGCTGGGCGGTGCCGTCCGTTCGATCCGGAGTTTGCGCTGATGCACCTGCCGCTGGCTTTCCGGCAGACCACGGCAATTGCGCTTTCGCTCTCGCTGGCGCTGGCAGGTTGCGGCGGAGGTGATTCAGGTTCAGGCGGGACCGGGACGCCGTCGCCCACTCCTTCCCCCACCACCGCCGCGCGCTTCTTTGCCGATCCGGCGCAGGAAGCGCTAACCGCAGCCGAAGTGCAGCAGATCATCGCCCAGGCTGCGGGCGAGGCGCAGGCGCGCAGCAAGCCTGCGATCATTAGTGTGGTCGACCGCCTGGGCAATGTGCTCGCCGTATTCCGCATGAACGGTTCGCCCACGCGCATGGTCACCAGCCGCCGCACGGCCACCGGGCGCATCGCCATTCCCGGCATCGATGCGCAGGGGCTGGACGTGGACGCGACGATGGGCGCGATCAGCAAGGCGATCACCGGGGCCTATCTTTCATCCAGTGGCAACGCCTTTACCACCCGCACCGCCAGCATGATCGTGCAAGAGCATTTCCCGCCCGCCCCCAACACGCCGGGGCTGGAAGCCGGGCCGCTGTTCGGCGTCCAGTTCAGCCAGTTGCCCTGTTCCGATCTCAACACCCGGTTCGCGGCGGGCAATACCGGGTCCGGCGCATTCATTGGCCCGAAGCGCTCCCCGCTTGGCCTTGCCGCCGATCCTGGTGGCTTGCCGCTCTACAAGAACGGTGTGGTCGTGGGCGGCATCGGCGTAATGGCCGATGGTGACTATGGCTATGATCCCGACGTCAGCGACATCGACGAGGACGACGAGGAATACATCGCGCTCGCCGGGATTCAGGGCTTCGCGCCCAGCGACGAGATCAAAGGCAATCGGATCACGGCGGACGGCACGGCGCTGCGTTTTGCCGATGCCGAGCCATCAAGGCTGGCCCCGCTGCAGACCAGCTTTGCCGCGATCAACACCGTTCTCGGCACGCTGATCCCGGTCAACGGCTATTTCGATGGGACTGCCGTGTTCGCCGGGACGCCCTATGGCTCCGAACGTAGCGGTATCCGCAGGGTCAGCCCCTCCGAATTCGCGCTCTCCGATGCCTATGTCCTGACCGATGGAGCCGGCAATCCGCGCTATCCGGTCAAGGCCGGAACCGATGGGGCAACGGTTGGCATGGCGCTGAGCGCGGGGGAAGCGCGCGCAGTGCTCGAGGAAGCCTTCACGGTTATGAGCCGCGCCCGCGCGCAGATCCGCCGCCCGCTTGATAGCCGCGCGCAAGTGACGATCACCGTGGTCGATACCTTCGGCGAAGTGCTGGGGCAGGTGCGCAGCCCCGATGCGCCGATCTTCGGCATCGACGTGTCGCTGCAGAAGGCCCGTACCGTAGCGTTCTTCTCCAATCCGGTCGCCGCAGCGCAGCTTGCCGGCAACACCGACGCGGGGATCCCGGCCTTTGTCCAGCGCTTCCGCGATTTTCTGGGCGACCAGACCGCGTTGACCGGGGGCAGCGCTTTTGCCGACCGAGCGGTGGGCAATCTGGCGCGGCCTTATTTTCCCGATGGCGAACTAGGGCGCCCCAATGGCCCGCTTTCGCGTCCGATCGAGGATTTTAGCCCCTTTGCCACGGGCCTGCAGATCGCGCTTGTCGCTGCAAATGTGGTGCAGCACGCCGGCTTCGTGCAAGGGGCGGGCAGCGATACCCCGCAGCGCTGCACCGCCGTGCCCGATACGCCCACCGGCAAGAAGCGGCTCGCCAATGGCATCCAGATCTTCCCCGGCGCGGTGCCGATCTATCGCGGCAACCTGCTGGTTGGCGCGATCGGTGTTTCGGGCGACGGCATCGATCAGGACGACATGATCTCGTTCCTCGGGCTCCATAATGCCGGGGCGAAAGTTTCCGCAATTGGCAACGCCCCCAAGGACATGCGCTCCGACAGGATCATCGTCGCGGTCGGCAGCGGGGTGCGTCTGCGCTATGTGAACTGCCCCTTCGCGCCGTTCCTTGATACCAGCGCACAGAACGTCTGCGAGGGCAAGTGAGCGCATTAGCCGCTCTTCTATCGCCGTTACTGGCGTTTGGGCCGCCGCTCCATCAGGCAGCTGCACCGGCCTTGCCCGGCGCTGCGGCCGAAGCACCCGCCGCCCAGCCTGCAGTAGAGCCCCCAATCGAGCCGGTTACTGCAGACGAAGCGCTGATCGATGGCCGCCGCCGCCCGGGTTTCCGCAAGGACCTGCCGGACAAGGTCGAGCAGTACAACCCCGGTGCGGTGAACGCGCCGCCGCCCGAAGCCTTCTACGACACCTGGGACGGGGAGGGCAGCCCGTCCGATCTCGTGCTTGATACCGGCGTGCCCGATCGCTGGCGCATCACCTCTTCGCTCTGCCCGAAGAAAGATGGCGTGACCGGCAAGATCAATTCCGCGCTCTACACGCTGTTTCCGCGCCTCGCCAATGTTTGCCATTCCAAGCTCGATCCCTTTCACCATAACACGCTGAAGGGCGATCGTCCGCTTGCGCGCGGCAAGCGGCCCGGCTTCCTCAAGGGCGACGACTGGTATGTCATCGCGAGCGGCGTCTCCGACACGGTGGTCGAGCCGCGCAGTTTTCCGATCCCTGTGGGCAACCAGACCACGGCCGACCCGGATTCCAACGATACCTTCGGCCGCAGCAACAGCCTTGTCCTGTCACAGACCTTCATCGCCGGGTTCTCGCTGCTCAAGGGCGAAACCGCGTTCAAGCCGCCCGTGATCGAATACCGCGTGGCGATTGCAGGCAATATCAACCATGTCGAAGTGCCCGAGCGGCGCGTGCTGTTTGTCGAGCCGTCGAAGGGCACCAAGCGCACCGATGGCTTCATCGGCCTGCAGGAAGCCTTCATCGACTATCATATCGGCCGGTTCGATACGAAGCGCTACGATTTCGTGTCGCTGCGGCTTGGCATTCAGCCTTTCCAATCGGACTTTCGCGGGTTCCTGTTCAACGACAACCAATTGGGCGTGCGCCTGTTCGGCAACCGCGACAACAACCGCCTACAGTTCAATCTCGCCGCCTTCTGGCGGATCGAGAAGGACACCAATTCCGGGCTCAACGATATCGGCGCACCGCTGCGGCGCGACTGGATCCTGACCGCCAACCTCTACCGCCAGGATTTCCCGGTGATTGGCCTCACCAGCCAGATTTCCGCGACCTACAATATCAACAACGAGACGAAGGTGTTCGTGGATGCCAATGGCTTTCCCGCGCGGCCGGCGCTGCTCGGCGATCTGCGTCCGCACCGCTACAGGGTGCTCTATCTGGGTTACGGGGTGGATGGGCACATCGGCCGGATCAATGTGACGGGTCAGGTCTATGGCGCTTTCGGGCGGAACCAGAACAACTTCCTCACCAGCGCGCCTGCCAGGATCGGCGCGTTCTTCGGCGCGGCAGAGCTGAGCTATGACAAGGACTGGGCGCGTATCCGCGTCTCCGCGCTCTATGCCAGCGGCGACAATGACCCTTATGACAACGTCGAGCAAGGCTTCGACGCGATCCTTGAAAACCCGCAGTTCGCGGGGGCCGATACCTCCTACTGGATCCGCCAGTCGATTCCGTTTGCAGGTGGCGGGCGAGCGATTTCTGTCAACGGGCGCGGCGGCATCCTCAATTCGCTGCGCTCGTCCAAGGATCAGGG
>CANEVG010000062.1 GCA_947442095.1 Sphingomonadaceae bacterium | reverse complement strand
GCGGTGATCAACGGCCTGCTCGCCCCGCCGCTGATGGTGATGACGATGCTGGCCGCGAGTAATCCCAAGATCATGGGCCGGCTGACCTTGCCACCGCTGCTCAAATGGGTTGGCTGGACGGCGACGGCGGTCATGATCTTCGTCTCAGCGATGTTTCTGCTAAGCTAATCGCTGTGGCTGCGGCCAAAGTCTGGCCGTGCATCGTCCTGGCCCATTTCGATGATCGAGCGGCGGATAGCGCGAGTGCGGCTGAACGTATCAAACAGCATGCCGCCATCGCCTTTGCGGATGGCCTTCTGCAACTCAGTCAGGTCCTCGCTGAACCGCTGGAGCATTTCCAGCACGGCCTCGCGGTTGCTCAGGAACACATCGCGCCACATCGTGGGATCAGATGCGGCGATGCGCGTGAAATCCCGGAAACCGCCAGCGGAATACTTGATCACTTCGCTTTGCGTCACTTCCTCCAGGTCGGAAGCGGTGCCAACGATCGTATAGGCGATAAGGTGCGGCAGGTGACTGGTGACCGCGAGCACCCGGTCATGGTGCTCGGCATCCATCACCTCGACCCGCGCGCCAAGCGCTTCCCAGAAAGCAAGAACGCGCGCGGTTTGCGCCTCGTCGACATCGGCAGGCGGGGTGACGATGCACCAGCGGCCCTTGAACAACGCGGCAAAGCCCGCGTCTGGCCCGCTCTGCTCGGTGCCCGCCACCGGGTGCGAGGGGATCACGCAGACGCCTGGCAAAGCATCGGCCAGCGCGCGCGCAACGCTCGCCTTGCTCGAGCCGACATCGGTGACAACAACGCCGGCGGCAAGATGCGGCGCAATCGCGCGGCCCGCAGCCTCCATTGCGCCGACCGGCACGCAAAGCACCACAAGATCTGCACCTGCTACGGCCTCGTCAATGGTCTCCGGCACTTCGTCAGCCAGCGAGATCTCTCTTGCGCGCGCCCGCACCGCCGGATCGGCATCGAAACCAAGCGTGACCGCGGCTGGCAGATGGGCACGCACCCCGCGGGCAACCGAACCGCCCAGCAGGCCAAGCCCGACCACCGCAATGCGGCTGAACCGCACAGCGCTCATCGCGCCGCTTCGGCGAGCTGGCGCAGCACCAGGGCGACGCGGTCTATCTCGGCGGTGGTGCCGATCGTAATCCTCAGGCATTGCGGCAGTCCCTGCCCCGGCAGCCACCGGGTGATGAAACCATGGTCCATCAGCCCCTTGTACGCCGTCTCCGCAGTCAATGCGCCAGAAAACTCGATGAGGACGAAGTTGGCCTCGCTCGGTAAAGGCCGCAGACCGTGGTTGCCCAATGCGGCTACGGCAGCGGCAAAGCGCGTGCGTTCGGCATGGTTGTGCACGCGCGACGCCTCGACAAAGGCCTGATCCTCGAGCGCCGCCAGCGCCGCTGCCTGCCCGGTCAGCGTCAGGTTGAACGGCCCGCGAATGCGATTGAGCATGTCGATCAGTTCGGGTGCGCCCGTGGCCCAGCCGACCCGCTCGCCTGCAAGCCCATAGATCTTGGAGAAGGTGCGCGTGACCAGCACATTGGCCGTGCTCAGCGCCAAAGCCAGAGCGCCATCATCGGCATCGGCAGAGAGATATTCGGCATAGGCCTGATCGACCACCAGCAGCACATTGCCGGGCAAGCCTGCATGGAGCCGCGCCAGTTCGGCGCGCGGCAGATAGCTGCCCGTGGGATTGTTGGGATTGGCAATGAACAGCACGCGCGTGCTTGGGCTGACGCAGCCGAGCAGCACATCGACATCGGCGGCATAGTCTCTGTCGGGCGCAATCACCGGCGTTGCCCCGCAGCGGCGGGCCGCGATCTCGTAGACCGAGAAGCCGTAGCGCACGAACAGGACCTCGTCGCCCGGTCCCGCAAAGGCCTGTGCCGCCAAATTGAGCAGTTCGTCCGAGCCGGTGCCCATGACAATCCGCGCAGGGTCGATGCCGTGGAATGCGCCCAGCCCTGCGCGCAGGGCATGGCTTTCGGGATCGGGATAGCGCGCAGGATCGCCCGCGCCAGACCCGGAACCGAGCCGTGCCGCGAGCGCAAGCGCGCTGGTGCCGAGCGGATTTTCGTTGGCCGAGAGCTTGATGAGCGTCTGCCCGTCCGTCCCGGTCGATTTGCCCGGAACATAAGAATCGATCGCCGCGATCCAAGCTTTTGGCATGGGCCGGAGCCCGGTTGCAGGGAGGGAATCGGTTGCGGGCTGGAAATCGGGTTCTGCCATGATCGGCGCGCCTTAGCGGTCTTGCCGGGCCAAGGAAACAGTCTCGCTCGGATGCGCCCTCAGGTCGTGTCAGCGCGCATCAGGGTGCTCCCCCAGTCGGTCGCCATGCCAAACGCGGGCATCGTGGCACTGCCACTAGCTGCGCCACCGATGAGATGTGGGCCGATCGGCTGCACACCATCGCCCTTGGGGCCTTGGGGCAAGCCGGCAGCCGCAAGCTGGAAAGGAGAAGCACGGTGGCGCGTACACAGGCCGCCATTGCCATCGGGCACGAGCGCCTGTTCGAACTCCAGCCCCTGCTGGCGTTTGCGGGAGCGGCGCACGCGCGCCACGGCAAGCTGGCCTTCGCCGAGATCGAGCACGAATTGTGTGCCCTGCGGCACATCTACAAGACCTTCGATCAGCGCACCCGAAACCGAGAGATTGCGCAGAACGACTGGGTAGTAGTGATTTTCGTGAATAGCGCCAATCCGGCGGAACATGGATTGCCGTTCGTGGCGCTGCAAAGCTGGGCCCGAAGGCTCGATGGTCCATTTGCCTTCGTCTAGATTCTGGACAAACTCGTCGTTTGGGATCGGCTTGCTGTAGATGTAACCCTGTACCAGCGTCACTTTGAGGCTTTTCATCAGATCGAGCTGATCGAAGCTTTCAACGCCCTCTGCCGTCGTATCCATGTCCAGTGCCTTGGCCAGCGCCACGATAGCAGCGATGATCGCGCGGTTCCGGGAACCAGCCTCGGTCGCGCTGCGCACGAAGGACTGGTCGATCTTGATCTTGTCGAACGGCGCGGTCTTCAGATAGCTGAGCGAGGAATAGCCAGTGCCGAAATCATCGAGCGCAAGCCGCACCCCCAGTGCCTTGAGCTCCCCGAAGCGGTGGTTGGTGGCGCTGCCTTCCTCTAGGAACACGCTTTCGGTGATTTCCAGCTCGAGCCGTTCGGGTTCGAGACCCGAGTTCAGCAAGGCATTGGCGACCAATGCCGGGAAGCCCTCATCGGAGAACTGTATTGGTGAAACGTTGACCGCGACGCGTAAATCTCCTGGCCATGTCACCGCTTCGGCGCAGGCGCGGCGCAATACCCATTCGCCGATACCCTTGATAAGGTTGGATTCTTCCGCAATCGGAATAAACCGCGCGGGCGAAACAGACCCATGGTCAGGATGGTTCCAGCGGACCAGCGCCTCGACCCCGACAACATGGTTATCCTCCGCACGCACCACCGGCTGGTAGTGAATCGAAAGCTCGTCGCGCTGCAGTGCATCGTGCAGATCTTCCTCGAGCAAGCGGCGATCAGCCGCCGCCTTCAGCAGATCCGCGCTGAAGAACCGGAACCGCCCACGCCCGTTGCCCTTGGCAGCATAAAGCGCAAGGTCGGCGTTGCGCACGAGCGTATCACTATCATCGCCATCAAACGGGGATATCGCAACGCCAACCGATGCGCCGATAAGGACGCGGCTCCCGTCAATGGTATAGGGCTGCGAGATGCTGGTTATGATTGTAGTGGCGAGTTCGCCCAGCGCGCCACGATCATCGATGCCGGGCATGATGATCTGGAACTCGTCACCGCCGAGACGGCTGACTTTCTCCTTGTCACCGACAACCCGCACCAACCGCGTGGCCACCTGCTTGAGCAAAGCATCGCCAGAGGCATGCCCGAGCGTATCGTTGACCTGCTTGAAGCGGTCGAGGTCGATAAGCATGATCGCGCAGGGTGAGCGCTGCGACGCGCAGAAGGTCAGCGTCCGTTCGAGTAGGTATGACATGCGCCGCCGGTTAAGCAGACCTGTGAGCGGATCGTGCATGGCGAGGTGCGAGCTCTCTTCCGCCAAAAGGCGTTCCCCGGTGATATCCTCGCAGTGTCCGCGAAAGCCCCCGAACTCGCCCTGGTTCATGATGGCCTCACCCGAGACCGACCACCACAGCGTTTCCCCATCTTCGCGCTCGCTTCGCACAGTGAGCTTCTCGAAGCGGCCCTTGCGAGCGAAAGCAAACGGCAACGTCCGCTCGCCCTCACCGCCGGCTTTCAGGAACAAGTCGAGGAATGTGCGGCCGACGGGATCGCCATTGCCCACCAGCAAAGCGTGGGCACCGGTGGAAAGATAGGTGATCAGCCCCTCTGCGTCGGTCGACCAGAAAAAGCCAAGGCCAAGGTTCTCGTATGCGTGGCAAAGGGCGGCGGCTTCGCTTTCGGGCGTGCGCGGCACAGGTGCAGCTTCAACCGCCCCTCTTCCAAACACTTCGCGAGCCCTGCGCAGCACCACCGCGTCATCCCTTCAACCAAACCGGAATTCTTCGGCTCGATGGTAACGCAAGGGCGTTTTAGGAAGGTTAACAAGGCAAAGTGGGCTAACCGCGCATGGTTGGCGTACCTAACGCGCCCTCGGCCCGGACACAAAAAAGGGCCGGAAGCGGGTTCACGCTTCCGGCCTTAGTCTGTTCGCAGGAGGAACATTGTCTGGCGGGGCCCCGGTGGGCTCGAGGGAGAGGATCTCGCCCCCTGGCCCCGCCAAGCTTGGTAAACCTAGTAGTTGTAGGCGCGCTCGCCGTGCTCGTTGATGTCGAGCCCTTCGCGTTCGACTTCCTCGCTGGGACGCAGCCCCATGGTCTTGTCGAGAACGAAGAGGAGCACGCCGGTGACGATGCCAGACCAGAGCAGCGTGATGCCGACAGCCTGCAACTGGACCATAAACTGGCTCGAGATGCTGTAGGCTTCCGGAGCAACGGCCACGGCCGGGAACACGGTGTAGTCGAAGTAGCCCTGACCGCCGAGCTTGGGATCGGCGACAATCGCCGTACCCAGCGCGCCGATGATGCCGCCTACGCAGTGAATGCCGAAGACATCAAGCGTATCGTCATACTTGAACTTCGACTTCACCGTTGTGACGAAGAAGAAGCAAACCGGCGAAACGATAAGGCCAAGAACGATCGAGGTCATGGGAGCACCAAGGCCCGAGGCTGGCGTGATGGCGACCAGACCGGCCACTGCACCCGAAGCTGCACCCAGCATCGAAGGCTTCTTATGGACAATTTGTTCGATCATCGCCCAGCTCACCGCAGCAGCGCAAGTGGCCAGCATCGTGTTGACAAAGGCAACAGCGGCAACACCGTTCGATTCAAGGTTCGAACCCGCGTTGAAGCCGAACCAGCCCACCCACAGCAGCGAGGCGCCGATCATGGTCATAACCAGCGAGTGCGGCGGGGTCGATTCCTTGCCGAAACCAAGGCGCGGACCGATCACGAGGCAGCCGACGAGGCCAGCAATACCAGCGTTGATGTGAACAACGGTGCCGCCCGCAAAGTCCAGCGCGCCCTTGCCGTAAAGATAGCCCCAGTCACCGGGCTGACCAGCGAGGAAGTCCGGACCAGCCCAGTACCACACCATGTGCGCGATGGGATAATAGGCCAGTGTCGACCACAGGACGGTGAAGACCATCAGCGGGGTAAACTTGATGCGTTCCGCGAACGCGCCGATGAACAGCGCCGGCGTGATCATGGCAAAGGTCATCTGGAACACGAAGTAGCTGAGTTCCGGAATATAGACATTGTTCGAGAATGTCGCAGCGTAGGTCCCGCTAGTCACACCCGCCATTAGCACCTTGCCGAAGCCGCCGATGAACGGCGAACCGCCGGTGAAGGCAAGCGAATAACCATAGGTTGCCCAAAGCAGGCCAGCGATCGAGACGATCATGAAAACCTGCATGAGCACCGAAAGCATGTTCTTGGTGCGCACAAGGCCGCCATAGAACAGCGCGAGGCCCGGAATGCTCATCATCAGGACGAGCACCGAGGACACGAGCATCCAAGTGGTATCGCCCTTGTTGACCATTGTGGCCTGCTGCTCGACCGTTGGTGCCTGCACCATCGCGGCCTGCGCAAAGGCGGTTGAAGCGGCGCCGAGCGCAAGGCCCGCACCTGCAACACCGCCGATCATCTTACGGATCATCGAAATTCCCCCCAATTCAGAATTAGCGGCGGCGCCATCCACAGCACTCACAGCGCCGTGTCCCCGGTTTCGCCGGTGCGGATACGCGTGGCGGATGCAAGATCGAGCACGAAGATCTTGCCATCGCCGATCGCCTCGGTGCTAGCGGTCTGTTGGATCAGCTCGACGATCTGTGGCGCAAGATCGTCGCTCGCTGCGATTTCGATCTTTACCTTAGGCAACATGTTCGTCGTGTATTCGGCGCCGCGGTAGATCTCGGTCTGGCCCTTCTGACGGCCAAAACCCTTCACTTCCGACACCGTCATCCCGGCAACGCCCAGCCCGGACAGCGCTTCCCGCACTTCGTCCAGCTTGAACGGCTTGATGATGGCGATGATGAATTTCATTCATGCCCCCTTTGCGACTTTCGCACCGGCCAACCCGCCGGCTCGAACTTATAAGCAAAGGGCGTGCCAGTTACGCACATTCCCGGATTCCGCGATTCACGAAGCGGATTCTCTCGGCGTGGCGGCAAAGCGCGCTCGAATCTTGGGCACGAATCCCGCGTTGCACAATTTTTGTGCATCTTTTGCAGGCAGCCGCGACTGGCTGCGGCGCTCAGTTCCCGCGGAAAAAGCGTTCGGTCGGCGTGGTCGGCAATCCGTCGATGCTGCGGGTCCGTCCGGATGTCTTGGCCATCCAGGCCGCCTCGTCCGACTGGGCGTGATACTTGACCAGCGTCTGTCGTTCGGACGCAAGGTTCATCACCGGCACACCCCAGCCGCAGCTGGTCTGGGCGCAATCAACCGCGATGTCGAAGATCTGGCGTGTGCCGGGCAGGATCGTGAAATGGGCTGCGAGTTCCTCCCATTCCGGGTCTTGCGGGAGGACCGGGCGGCCCGTGCCATAGAGCCGCAGAATCAGCGGCGGCTGGCCAAAATTGCACATCATGATCGTGATCCGGCCATCCGCGACCAGATGCGCATGGGTCTCGTTGCCCGAACCGGCCAGATCAAGATACGCGGCCCGGTTCGGTCCGAGCACGCGAAAGCTGTCATACCCCTTGGGCGAGAGGTTAATGCGCGCGCCTTCTGCCGCCGTTGCCACAAAGAATACGCTTTGCGCGCCCATCATCGCCTCGTGCTGCGGCAAAATGCGGTCGGTAAAGTCCGCCATCAGAGAAAGTCGCGCAGGGTCGCGATAAACTCGTCGAACTGGTCATGGTGAGGCCAATGGCCAGCGTTCTCGAACTCGATCACCGTGCCATCGCGGAAATGCTTGATGCGGCCATCACGCTCGGGATTGCCCGCCCAGGAGTCCGCGCCGTTCAAGAGCAGCGTGGGCGCGGTGATCGCCTCCCACAGCTCGTGCTTGCGCTCGGTTGAAATGTCGTAGGGGTGATCGATGTGAACGTAGGGATCGAATTTCCAGGAGAATGTTCCATCCTCGTTGCGGTTGATGCCGTGGATGGTCAGGTGCCGTGCCTGCGCATCGGTGAGGTAAGTGTTTTCCGCCTTCATGCGCGCATAGGCGTCTTCCAGCGTGGCATAACGGCGCGGCAGGCGGCCCGCAGCCTTGCGCTTTTCGGCGATGTAATCGCGCACGCGCCGCGCGAACGGCACGTCCTTCATAAGGAGGTCCCATTCGGGCGTCGGAAAGATGCCCTCGATCGCCACCAGCTTGGCCACGTCTTCCGGGAACAGCCCGGCATAGCGTAGCGAGACATTGGCACCCCACGAGTGCGAGACGATGGTGACGGGCGCGAGGCCGAGCTGGTGCACTAGCTGCGCGACGTCATAAACCATGTCCATCGTGCGGTAATTGCCGTCCGAGGCCCAGTCGCTATCGCCATGGCCGCGGTGATCGAGCGCGATCACGTGCCAATCATCGCGCAGCGCCTCGGCGGTCCAATCCCAGCTGCGGCAATGGTCACGCCCGCCATGGACCAGCAGCAGCGGCGGCTTTTCCGCATTGCCCCAATCAACATAGTGCAGGCGGAGCCGCTGGGAGATGAAGGTGTTCGAGGTGGGTCCGAGCATGGTCATACCCGGTCTGTGCCGCAGGTGCGAAGGCCTTGCAAGTGCGGTTAGAGCCTGCCGCGCCACGAGACCGTGGGTGCAAAACCGATCAATTCGCCCGCTCGCGCACTGGACAGCAGCGAGGATTCCCCGAGAAGCGTCTCCGCCAGCGGCACACCAGGAAAGTGGTCGGCCATCAAATCGTGCGAGGGCTGACCCATGAGATTATCCGCCGCGGCGATGATCAGCGGCTCGTGGCCGGTGGTCTTGGCCTCAAGCGCGCAGCGGCACGCTTGGGCAGCATCGTCGGCGTCGATATAGCTCCACAGGTTCCATTTGCGGCTGGCCGGATCGGCCTGAACCGCGGGCAAAGCCCCGTAGTCCGCAGGCGAATAGACGTTGGAGAAGCGCAGAGAGACAATCGCCATCGCCGGATGCCAGCGCGCGAACTGCTCCGCCATCGTCTCACCCACCAGCTTGCCCAGCGCATAGGACCAGTTGGGGAGCAACGGATGCGTCTCGTCAACGGGCGCGAACTGCGGCGGATCGGCAAACGGCAGGCCGAGGATCGTCTCGCTCGAAGCCCAGACCACGCGGCCGATCCCCAGCCGCGCGGCAGCGGAGAACACATTGTAGGTGCCCAGCACATTGACGCGGAAGGCCTCTTCGTCAGTGGTCGCACCAGGCTTGGGTATGCCCGCGAGATGCAGCACCGCATCGAAGCGCCGCGCGGCGGTATCGACACCCGAAAGAGCGCCAATCACAGCGCCGAAATCCGCACAATCGAGCCGCACGGTGTCGTCACCATAAACCGAACTGACGAGATCGAAGCCGGTGACGCGGTGGCCCGCGCTGCGCAGCGCCTCCACGGTCACCCGGCCCAGCTTGCCGTTGCTGCCTGTCACCGCGATGCGCATTGCGCCCCTACCGCTCCTTGGTGGCGCTGAAGGTCAGCTCAGGGTTGCGTTCCTGCTGATAGCTCACGTCCCATGACGAGCGCGCCATGAAGACTGGGTCACCGTCGCGGTCCTTGGCAAGATTAGACATGTTGAACGCGGCAAATCCCTTCACCGCTTCGACCGAGCCTTTGACCCAGCGTGCGGTATCGAACGGCGATTCCTCCAGCACGGCTTCCACCTTGTACTCCGCCTCCAGCCGCGAAATCAGCACATCGAGCTGGAGCTGGCCGACAACGCCGACGATCCACTGCGCGCCGATCTCGGGATAGAACACCTGGATCACGCCTTCTTCGGACAGATCATCGAGCGCCTTGCGCAGCTGCTTGGTCTTGGTCGGGTCCTTTAGCCGCACCCGGCGCAGGATTTCCGGGGCGAAATTGGGCAGGCCGGTGAAGCGCACGGTGTTCTTTTCAGAAAGCGTGTCGCCCACCCGGAGCGTGCCGTGGTTGGGGATGCCGATGATATCGCCCGCCTCGGCGGTGTCGGCAATCTCGCGGTCCTGCGCGAAGAACAGGATCGGCGAGTGGACGGCAATCGGCTTGCCAAGGCCCGAGGGCGTCAGCTTCATGCCGCGCTTGAAGGTGCCCGATACCATGCGCATGAACGCGATGCGGTCGCGGTGCTGCGGGTCCATGTTGGCCTGCACCTTGAACACGAAGCCGGTGACCTCGGGAAAGTCGGTCTCGATCGTCCCGCTGTCGCTGGGCTGCGGGCGCGGCGGCGGAGCGTGGCGCGCGATGGCGTCGATCAGTTCGGAAACGCCGAAGTTCTTGAGCGCCGAGCCGAAATAGACCGGGGTGAGATCGCCATTGCGATAAGCCTCGATATCGAACTCGGGATAGCCGACTTGGGCGAGCTCGATCTCCTCGACCACTTCAGGCGGCACGTTGCCCCAGTTGGAGCTGACCGGATCGCGCTTGCCAAGGAATTCGCGGCTATCGCCTTCAGGCCGGGCGATGGTGTTTGTCGCGAAATCGAGCACGCCTTCGAACACGCCGCCCATGCCGATGGGCCACGACATCGGGCAGACATCGAGCGCCAGCGCATCCGCCACTTCGTCCAGCGTTTCGAACACTGCGCGGCCCTCACGGTCCACCTTGTTCACAAACGTGATGATCGGCACCGAGCGCAGGCGGCACACCTCGAACAGCTTGCGCGTCTGCGGCTCGATGCCCTTAGCCGCATCGATCACCATGATCGCGGAATCGACCGCGGTCAGCGTACGGTAGGTGTCTTCGGAAAAGTCCTCGTGGCCCGGGGTGTCGAGCAGGTTGAAGACCACGCCGTCCTTCTGGAAGGTCATGACCGACGAGGTGACCGAAATCCCGCGCTGCTGCTCGATCTTCATCCAGTCAGACCGCGCGCGCCGCGCCGCGCCGCGCGCCTTGACCTCACCGGCAAGGTGGATCGCGCCGCCCTGCAGCAGCAGCTTCTCGGTCAGCGTGGTCTTGCCCGCGTCAGGGTGCGAGATGATGGCAAAGGTGCGGCGATTGGAACTCATTCACGCCGCCTAGCCGAGAAGATGGGGCAAATCCAGCGAACACGCGGGCGGCACGGCAAGGGCGAAACGCAGCATTTTCCTGCAGGTGCCTGATCTGGCAGAACGGGAAAAGCCGTGGCGCAGTGCGACTGCGGCCCTGCTCCTTGCTATCGTCAACCACCCCTCACTTTTTTCGAGCAGAAGGGCGTCCTGTGTGTTCTTTGGATATTTTTTATATTTTATTCAATAATTTGCACTGCCCCTGAGGCTTGCACGGTGTAACCCTGTGTCACCCTCAACCTGCCCGGACCGTCACATCCATCCGGAAGCTGCGTGCCATGCCCGGCGCCAGCATCACTATACCCGGTTTGTCGCTGAGGTCCCCCGAAAACCCAAGCGGATCGGCATGGCCGGCCCAAGGCTCGATGCAGATATAGCGGGCGCCGGGCACCTGCCACAAGCCGAGAATGGCCATATCGGGGAAAGCCACATCGAGCCACGCGCCGCCCTCTGCGCCATACGTAAGGCTTCGGCTGGCAAGATCGGTCCAGATCATCGCATCGGCGGTGAACAGGCTTTCCTCGACAAGGAGTTCGCGGCCCTGCACTGGGCTGGGTTCGCTTTCGGGCAGAAGAAGCCCGGCTCCAGGGCTGACGCGGCGGACCGGCTGCGGCTCTTCATGCTCGAACACCACGCAGTGCGCGGCCTTGTCCGCACCGCCGGGAAGAGGCCAGGCAAAGGCAGGATGGAAACCGAAGCTGAAGGGCAGCGCCGCCGCGCCGGTGTTGTACACCGTGGCGACCATTGCCAGCGTCAGGCCGGAAAGCGTGAAGGCCATTTCCAGCGCAAAGGCGAAGGGGTAGCTCGCGCGCGTCTCGGCGCTGTCTTCCAGCCGGAACACCGCGCGGTCCGCGGCCTGTTCGACAGCCATGAAGGCGCTGCGCCGGGCGAAGCCGTGTTTGGACATCCGGTAGTTTTGCCAATCCAGCCGGAGCGTGTCCCCGGCCAGCGCGCCCACGATGGGAAACAGCAGCGGTGCGCGGCCCGACCAGAAGGCCGGATCAGCGTCGGTCATGTATTCGCGGCCTTGTGCGTCGGTAAGCGACGACAACTCGGCACCGAACGGGTTGATCCGGGCAGAAAGATCGCCCGAGGTGATCGAAATCAATTCATTCGCCGCGCTCATGCCTGTCTCCTTGACCGCCCCCTTGCCCCGGCTTTTACGCTTTGTTCAACCATCGATGCGATACGAAGTATGGTCTCGTTGGCGGGCGATAACGTATGCGCAAGATCGGTATTCCATGGCTGCTGGCCCTTCTGCTGCTGCTCGGCGGGTGCGGGACCGGCACGTACTACGACCAGCCGGCGGGCGCAGTGCGCGAAGAACTCGGTTCGAGCGAGATGCTCATTGCGATGTTCGGCTCGCAGGTTCGCGATGTCGAAGTGAGCCAGAGCGGCGCGGACACAATGGTGTGGACACTGATCGCCCGTGAGGACAGCCCCGCCCTGCGGCTCACCGCCAAGGTCGTGCCGGAAAAGCAGGGTAGCCGGGTTTCGATTGATGTGCTGCCACCTGAGGGCGCCTTCAAGGAGCGGGTCGCGAAGGGGCTGAAGGACAACCCCGGCATCGTGCGCTTCTACCGCGCCATCGTGGCCGAACATGTCGATGCCACCCTTCGGCACCGCGCGTTCGATGTGACCCGGGTCTATCCCGAGATGATGCTGG
>CANEVG010000061.1 GCA_947442095.1 Sphingomonadaceae bacterium | reverse complement strand
TCCTGAAGCCGATCGAGCGGGACCACGTCCGCTCGCCAGATTGTCGCAAAGAGACAAGGCGCAAAGAGACAAAAGGGAAGTGTGCCCAAGGCAAGGCTTGGACAGAGACCGCCGCGCAACTTGGAATTTTGCGCTAAGTGACTGTAAAATAGTCTTCTCTCCCCAACGTCTTTTTTCTTTGTTGCAAAAGGTAGGCGAATTCCCCGCGCTGCGCCATGACGCTTTGCGCCAAGTTATTGACGAATGTGGCCAGCGCCCGCTAGGCTGCATCAAAATGGCCGCATAACAATAATCCTGAGAGAGGTATGCGTCATGGATTCCAACGCACTGTACGCGACCTTGCCAGACCTTAGTGCACGGATCATGCGCCATGCGCTGGTGAGCGAAGCCAAGATCGATTGGGATGATTTTTGCCGCAGCAGCCATGTCCGCCCGGTGCGCTTTGACGACCAGGCCCGTGAACTGCTCGCGCAGGAAGAAATGCTGCTGCAGCGTGCATTCGCAGATTGCACCGCCAACGCGCGCAATATCTGGTTCGATGTCGGCCTGCGCTATCGCTCGATCAAGTACGGCGAGCTGGGCTTGGCCATGATGACGGCGCGCACCCTGGGTGAAGCGCTGCAGATTGCCTGCCGCTGCCAGTCGCTAACCTATTCCCTCATCCATTACCGCTATGCTGCAGGTCCGAACGGCGCGTTTGCCCTGATCGGCAGTTGCGACAAGCTCAGCGATCAGATGCATGTTTTCACCCATTACCGCGATCTTGGCGCGATCCGCACCCTGGTGGCAGATCTGATGGGGGGCGAGTTGCCGCTCGAGCGCGTGACATTGACCACGCCGCCGCCGCCGGACTGGGCCAGACTACGCCGGTATTTCTCATGCCCGGTGGAATTCAATGCGGACCAGACCCAATGGATTTTCCTGCCGGGTGCCGCCAACCTGCCGCTTCCCCTCGCCGACAGCGACCTGGTGATGCACTATACCGCGCGCTGCGACAGCATGATGCAACGGGCCCGCGACGACAGCACGATAAAGGGCCGGTTGGCCGCACGGCTGAGCCGCAATGACAGCGAATTCCTGACTGCCAGCGAAGCTGCGCGCATGCTCGCGCTGTCGGAGCGCACGCTGCACCGGCGGCTGGCCGAGGAAGGTACCCGGTTTTCGGCCATGGTCGACGAGGCGCGGTATAGCCGGGCGCGCGAACTCCTGATGGACGGGCATATGACGATCGAGCGTATTGCCTCGGCGGTCGGTTTTGCCGAGCCTTCAAGCTTCTCGCGCGCGTTCAAGCGCTGGTCGGGCAAGGGCGCGCTGGAATATCGGCGGCAGATGCAGGGCAAGAACGAGCGGGCAGCGTAGGAACGCTGCCCGCTCGTTGGCCTTTCGTCAGCTGTAGGCGAACTCTTCGCCGTCCAGATTGATCGCCGGAATGTCGACGGCTTCGCGCCAGTAGTCCTGCGTGTGGCGCCATTCGGGCTGTTCACCCAGCCGCTTGGGCAGCTTGTCCATATCGCGCACAAGGTAGCTGGGATTGAAGTTGTCGTCCTCGATCCACGGCTCCAAGGTCTCCCCGGCCAGCGCGGGCGGAATTACGATATTGACCTCGGACGAGCCCCTCGCATCCATATGGCGCAGCAATCCGCACACGAAATCGCCAAGCAGATCGACCCGCAAGGTCCAAGCCGCGCGGAAATAACCGAAGACCCATGCCATGTTCGGCACGCCTTCGAACATCATGCCGCGATAGGTCGCCTTCTTTGACCAGTCCACAGCCACGCCGTCGACCTCGAAGGCGATCCCGCCCATGACCAGCAAGTTGAAGCCGGTGGCAGCCATCACGATGTCTGCCTCCAGATCCCCACCCGATCCGAGATGGATGCCGCCGGAGGTGAAGTGGTCGATCGTGTCGGTGACCGCGGTGACCTTGCCCTCGCGGATTGCGGTGAACATGTCGCCATCGGGGATGAAGGCCAGGCGCTGCTGCCAGGGCCGGTAGCGCGGGGTGAAGTCAGGCTCAAACTCGAAGTCAGGCCCGGCATACTCGCGGATTAACGCCTTCAGTTCCTCGAACACCAGGTCCGGTTCTTCGCGGGCCCGGCGGTCGAGTTGCTTGAGGTTGTGGAGGTAGTCGAGCCGCACGCAGCGATGCACCGTATCCTCGTCCACGCCGATTTCGCGTAGCCGGTCCGCAAGGTCACTGCGGTTGGGGTAGCAATAGAAATAGGTGGGCGAGCGCTGCAGCATGGTCACGTGCTCGGCCTTCTGCGCCAGCACAGGGATCACCGTGGCCGCAGTTGCGCCCGAGCCGATGACCACGACCTTCTTGCCCGCGTAGTCGATGCTGTCATCCCACTTCTGGGCGTGGACCAGCAGGCCCTTGTAGTTTTCCATGCCCGGCCATGCGGGTGTGTAGGGGTTGTGGTGATCGTAATAGCCCTGGCACATCCACAGGAAATTCGCGCGGTAGGTCGGCCCCGCCGCGCCATCGGCGGTGCGCGTTTCCACCGTCCACAGCTTCTCGGCGGTCGACCATGAACAGCGCGTGATCAGTGTACTGAAGCGGATCGAATTGGCGAGATCGTTCTCGGCCAGCACGTCGCGCAGATACTTGCGGATCTCTTCAGCGGTGGCGATTGGCGGGCCGACCCAAGGCTTGAAGCGGTAGCCGAAGGTATAGAGATCGGAGTCCGACCGGACCCCGGGGTACTTGTGCGTGTGCCAAGTGCCGCCGATATCATCCTTCGCTTCCAGGATGGCGAAGCTCTTGTCGGGGTTCTGCGTCTTGAGGTGATACGCGCTGCCGATGCCGGAGATGCCGGCACCGATGATCAGGACATCGAAATCGAGGGTCTTGCCGCTAGTATCCTGCTGCGGTCTTTCCAGTACTTCGGTCACATCAAGCTCCACTTCGGCCCGGTCCTGCCGCAACGCGTGTCACGCAGGATTACGCTCCGACATGTCGCCAAGGAACTGCCGCGAGACAACGTCGCTAGCCGCCAACATTCTGGCCGGGATCGCCAATTGCTATATTGTGCGAAACGTGCCGCCGTCGTGCCGGACTAGGCGGCTGCTCTATAACCCCGCGCCGGCCCGGATTTCCTCGATCAGCTCAAAGTGGAAGGCGAGCATGCGCTCATCGGGCTGCTGCGGCACGAAGAAGCCGAGTTCCGGGTCGATCACTTCGGTGCGAACGCCCTTGAGCGCCTCCAGCAGCGCCAGACCGCAGAACGGGACATAGGCTTCCGAGTACCCGCCTTCGTGGACCACCGCGAGCCGACCGCCGCACAGTTTGTCGGCCACGGCGATCATGCGTTCGGTCATCTCGCGGTAGCTGTCGGAATAGAGCATCTGCCGGGCGAGGGGGTCTGCCGCATTGGCATCGAGCCCGCTGGCGATCACGATGAGATCGGGCTGGTACCGCTCCAGCGCCGGGATCACAACCCGGTCGAGCGCCCTGAGATAGGTCTCATGGCCGCTGCCGGCGGGCAGGGGGACATTGAGGTTTGCGCCAAGGCCTTCGCCTTCGCCGCGATCTTCATGGCCGGTGTAGCCGGGCGGGAAGCAGCGGTCCTGATGGATCGAGATCGTCAGCACATCGCCCCGGTCGTAGAAAATGCTCTGCGTGCCGTTGCCGTGGTGCACGTCCCAATCGACCACCGCGACTTTGCCGATGCCGTGGCGTGCCTTGGCCGCTTCAATGGCGATGGGAATGTTCGCCAGCAGGCAGAAGCCCATCGGTTCATTCGCAAGGCAATGGTGCCCGGCCGGGCGGCACAGGGCATAGGCATTGCGCGCCCGGCCCGTGACAACTGCGTCGACCGCTTCGATGGCGAGCCCGGCAGACAGCGTCGCGATCTCAAAACCGCCCTTGCTGAAGGGGGCAAACAGGCCAAGCTCGCCGCCGCCTGCATCGCTCACGCGCTTGAACTCGTCGATATAGCTGGCCGGATGCACGCGCAGCAGATCCTCGCGCGTGGCGGGGGCGGCGCTGCGCTCCTCCAGATGCTTGTCGAGCCCTGCGACCCGGACCAGATTGAGCAGGCGGCGCTTTGATGCCGGCGTATCGGCGCCATAGCTGCCCGAGGGCGGCTCGACCCAGTCACCGATCGGAAAGAACAGCGCCTGCACGCCCGTGCAGTGCCAGAAGGTGCGCTCGTCGGTCAGAAACAGCGTGGCGTCGCCCATTTTTCTCTCTCCCTCGGATGCGGAGAGTGGTTTCTCCCCCGCCTTTTCTGTTGCTTGAACCTCGACCCACTGAGTTTCGCCATTCGGCGCAGCTGCTGGGGCGGGGTTTTGTGCGTTATAACAGTAGGCGCAGGCTGGACCGTACGCGGCTTGGCCGCAATGGCCAAAGATGCCAAGTTCATGGCCAAAAATGCCAAGTTGCGTTTGGTCTGGCGGCAGGATGCGCGGTGCTGCCTGGCCGTTCAGGCCTCGTGGGTACGGCTCACATAGCGGCGAATATCGAGGCTGAGATCCTCGATCGGGGCATAGTAGCCATGGGTGTGGACCCGCGCGGCAATGCCGGATTGCACGCGCTCGCACACCGCCCAGTCCTGCCGGTTGACGAGATCCCAGAAATCGACGGCGTCCGACGGGTCGAAGTCGGCGCGGACCATCTCTTCGCGGTGAAACAGGAAGCGGCATTCGATCAGCGTGCGGTCGGCGGCCAGGGGCCAGAGCACGAACGCGGCGGCATGGTCGCACGAGACGCTGAGCATCAGGTTGGGGTAGATGAGCTCCCCCTTGTGGCGCACTTTCTCCTCTTCCGAGAGCCCGGGGAAGGGGGCGCGAGTGGTGGTGCCGTCCATGGTGTAGGTATAGGCGCCCTCGCGGTGCGGGATGCCGGCTTCCCAATCCAGATCGATCCCGCCGCGCTCCTTGAAGGCGGGCACGATAGCGGTCAGCTCCGGGTGGACGCCGGGGCAGTGGTAGCACTCGTTGTAGTTCTCGAGGATCAGCTTCCAGTTGGCATTCAGCTCGTAGCGGATCGTCTTTGCCGTGCGCAGATCAGCCAGCGGATAGTTCGCCAGCCGGCGCGCAGGATCGGTCAGTTCTGCCTCGAAATCAGGCGCAGTCTCGGGCGAGAGGTTGAGGAACACGAACCCGCCCCAGATCGCGACGCCAACGGGATGCAGCGAAAACGCCGCTTTCTCGAAGCCCGGGGTATCCTGCAACTGCGGCGCGGCGAGCAGACGGCCATCAAGCGCATAGGACCAGCCGTGATAGGGGCAGCGGATCATGGTGCGCCCGACAACGCCCGCATCGAGCGTGACGCCCCAGCGCGCATCGTTGGCAGCATCGCACATCCGCGAGCCGCGATGGCGGCACACGTTGTAGTGCGCATGGAGCGCGCCCTGCTTGCCGCGCACCAGCAGCACGCTTTCCCCGGCCACGTCGATCACGCTGTGGTCGCCCGGCTCCGGCAGGTCTTCCTCGCGTGCGGCGCAGAACCACTGGCGGTGGAAGATCGCCGCGCGGTCTGCGGCGAAGGCCTCGGCGGTGAGATAGGCGGTGCTATCGAGCGACTGTTCCATTCCGCCAGTTCCTTCCTGCCGCTTATTGGACACTTGCCTTATAAGCGGGTGTGGGGCACCTAACCAGTATCAAATCCCTAGTCAGTACCAAATCCAGCGTGGGGGCAGCAAACCGGGCATGGCAGCGATTGCAGAGCGGTACGATGCGATTGTGATCGGCGCGGGGCACAATGGCCTGACCGCCGCCGCCTATCTCGCGCGCGCCGGACGCTCCGTGCTGGTGCTCGAAGCGCGCGGGATTATCGGCGGGGCCTGCGTCACCGAAGAGGTGATCCCCGGCCACCGCGTATCGTTCACGTCCTACATCGCCTCGATGCTGATGCCCACGGTGATCCGCGATCTTGATCTGGGCCGCCACGGCCTGAAGATGGTCGCCTGCGATCCGATCCTGACGGTTCCTTTGGGAGACGGCGAGATCATCCGCTGGTGGTCCGATCCGCAGCGCACCGCGCAGGAAATTACCCGGTTTTCGGCCCGGGATGGCGCGGCGTTTCTGGAAGTGGACCGCAAGCTCAAGGCCTTGGCGGCCTATCTCCAGCCGTTCTTTCTGGAATCGCCGCCAGACCTCGCCGCGCGCGGGCTCGACCGATTGCGCGAGGGGCTGCGGATGATCCGCCGCTTTCGCCGCATCCGGGGCACCGAGATCGGCGAGATGGTGCAGTTCCTCACCGGCAGCCTCGGCGAATTTCTCGACCGCCATTTCGAGGCAGACGCCACCAAGCGCATGATCCTGGCCAACAACGTCTACGGCAAGCACGGCGGGCCTTATGAGCCAGGTTCGGCGGTGGGGCTGCTGTTCCATCTGCTCGCGGGCGGCGATCACGCGGTCCAGGGCTTCAATGGGCATGTGATGGGCGGCATGGGCGCGGTCTCGGGCGCGATTGCAGCGGCGGCGCGCGGGTTTGGCGCGGTGATCGAAACCGACGCGGCGGTCGCGCGCATCGATGTGGCCGATGGACGCGCGCAAGGCGTTACGCTGGCGGACGGGCGGCAGTTCAAGGCGGACGTGGTGCTCTCCAATGCCGACCCCAAGCGCACGTTCCTGAAGCTGCTCGGCGCGGACGAACTGCCCGAGGATTTCCGCCGCGACATTGCCGCGATCAAGATGGGCGGGCCTGCCGCCAAGCTCAATATCGCGCTTTCGGGCGAGCCGACCGTGATCGGACGCAGCCCCGATGCCAGCCCGCTCGAACGCGCGCTGCTGACCATTGCGCCCACGCTTGAAGGGGCGCAGCGCTGCGCCGATATCGCGCGCTTCGGCGATGTGCCGGAGGAACTGTGGATCGACTGCGTGATCCCCAGCCTCGTCGACGACAGCCTGTGCCCGCCGGGGCATCACATGCTCACCGTCTTCATCCAGTATGTGCCCTATAACTTGCGCGAAGGCACGTGGGACGAGCGGCGCGAGGCTTTCACCGATTCGATCATCCGCCAGATCACCCGGCACATGCCTGATCTACCGGGGCTCATACTGGGCCGCGCCATGCTCACCCCGCTCGATCTGGAGCGGATCTACGGCCTGACCGAAGGCAATATCTTCCACGGTGATCTCCATCCCGGCGCGCTGTTCTCGATGCGCCCGGTGCCGCGCTGGTCGCAGTACCGAACCCCAGTGGATGGGCTATATCTGTGCGGGGCAGGGGCGCACCCCGGCGGCGGGGTGACCGGTGCACCGGGGCATAACGCGGCGATGCAAGTGCTGCGTGATACCAAGGGACGGCGTAAGAGCTGATGTCAGGCGCAGCACCCCATCCGCCAAAGATCATGGGTGTTGCCGAT
This sequence comes from Sphingomonadaceae bacterium, assembly GCA_947442095.1. GTDB lineage: Bacteria > Pseudomonadota > Alphaproteobacteria > Sphingomonadales > Sphingomonadaceae > Novosphingobium. The sequence goes on along the minus strand of CANEVG010000061.1, from coordinate 5,070 downwards.
CTGGCGATGTTCTACATCGTGACCGGCGTGAGCCTGCGCTGGATCGCGACAGCCGCGGCGTTCGGGCCAAGCTCGATCGTGATCTGGATCGGCGCGCTGCTGTGCTTCTACCTGCCCTTCGTGCTCGCCATCGTCGAACTGTCCTCGCGCTATCCGCAGGAAGGCGGGCTCTATGTTTGGACGAAGCAGGCCTTCGGACCTTACGTGGGGTTCATGGCGGGGTGGAGCTACTTCACCTCCAATCTCCCCTATTTCCCCAGCGTGCTCTATTTCGATGCTGGCAACGCGCTCTACATCGGCGGCACGCGCTGGCTCTATCTGCGCGATAGCCCGGCCTTCTTCATGACCTTTGCGCTGCTGGCGCTGGCGTTCATCACCTTCATCAACATCGCGGGTCTGCGCTTCGGGCGCTGGCTGCACAATGCCGGCGCGGTGGGCATGTGGGGCCCGGCGCTGATCGTGATCGTGATGGGCGGCATCGCGTGGTGGAATTTCGGTTCAGCGACAGACTTTACACCGCAATCCTTCGTGCCCGTTTTCGATATCAAGCACATGATCGTCTGGGCCTCGATCGCCTTTGCGCTCTCGGGCGCGGAGACCGCCTCGTTCATGAGCGGGGAGATCAAGGACCCGCGCCGCACGATCCCGCGCGCCTTGCCGATCGCGGGCGTTGTCATCGTCTCGAGCTATGTGATCGGCACCTTCGCAGTGCTGCTGGCGATGCCCTCCGGCGAGGTCAACACGCTGCAGGGCCTGATCCAGGCCGGGGCGGTTGCGGCGCAGCGGCTGGGCGCGACCTGGATCATCGTGCCGCTCGCGCTGCTGATCACCATCGGCAATCTTGGCGCCGCGAGCGGGTTCCTCTCGTGCGCCGCGCGCATTCCCTTTGCGGTGGGCATAGACCGGCTGCTGCCGCCAGTGTTCGCGCGGGTCCATCCCAAGTGGGGCACGCCCTACGTCGCGATCCTGCTCCAGGGCGGGCTGGGTGCGGTGCTGTGCATTCTGGGGCAGGCGGGGACCGGCGTGAAAGGCGCGTATGACGTGCTGGTCAGTATGGGGATCATAGCCTCGTTCCTGCCGTTCGCCCTCGTGTTCCTTGCGGTCATTCGTCTGCAGGGCCAGCCACCCGGCGTGAAAGTCACACGCCTGCCGGGCGGGCGCTTCACTTCCACCCTGTTTGCCTGCATCGGCCTTGCCACCACGCTGGCTGCGCTGGTTCTGGCGGCGTTTCCTGCATCGGATGAGCCGAACAAGCTGCTCGCGGTGATCAAGATTCTGGGGCTGACCACGGTGCTGCTCGGCAGCGGGACGCTGGTCTATGTGCTCGGGCAGCGCAGCGCCCAGCGCGCGGGCTGATGGCGAGCGCGGGAGAGCCCACCCGGCTGCGCCGCGCCCGCCGCGCTTCCCCGCTGGTGCGACGGAGCGATTTGCTGGCCGCGACCGTGAGCTGCCTTGCGCGGCTTGGCCCGCGCGGCACCACAGGGCGCGAGATCTGCCGCCAGGCCGGGGTCAGCCATGGGTTACTGCGGCACTATTTCCGCAATCCGGATAATCTCCTGCTCGAGACCTATGAGCAATTGTGCGAGGATATGCTCGCGCACCTTGAGGGCGTTGCTAGCCCTTTCATTGATGATCCGAGGGACGCGCTCCACCGCTATTTCGTCGCGGTGTTTTCGGACGAATGGGCCAGCCCGGAGATCATCGGTGCCTGGATGGTGTTCTGGCAGCAAGCCCGCAGCCGCGAGGATTTTGCCGCTGTCAGCCATGCCTTCAATCTGCGCCAGCGCGCGCTGCTGGAGCGGCTGGTCTCGCGGCTGCCCGTTCCGTTGGCAGGGCTCCCGATGGATGATGCCATCGCGCTGCTTTCGGCGGTGCTCGATGGCCTGTGGATCGAATACTACCTCTCCGACACCCGCACCCCGCGGGCGCGTTGCATTGCGCTGTGCGAGGCGGCGGCGCGGCGGCTGTTCGCAGCGTAATGGCGTGCCAGGGAACAATCTAGCCCAGCAGCAATTGGAACTCGGCAATGGCCCGTGCAAACCTTCATCCTGAACAGCATCTGGTTTCGCGCATCGGCTGGCTGCGCGCGGCAGTGCTCGGTGCGAACGACGGCATTGTCTCGACTGCCAGCCTGATCATCGGCGTTGCAGCGGCGTCGGCGCGGCCTGCGGATATCCTGATCGCAGGCGCGGCGGGGCTGGTTGCAGGCGCGATGTCGATGGCGGCGGGCGAATATGTTTCGGTCAGTTCGCAAGCCGATACAGAAGCAGCCGACATTGCGCGCGAACGGGCCGAGCTTGCAGCCAATCCCGAAGCCGAAGTTCGCGAACTTGCGAGCATCTACATCAAGCGCGGGATCGATCCGACCACCGCCGAGACCGCCGCGCGCCAGCTGATGGCGCGCGATGCGCTGGGCGCGCACGCTCACGACGAGCTTGGCATATCCGAGATCACCACCGCACGCCCCATTCAGGCTGCGCTGACCTCTGCCGCGACCTTCACGGCCGGCGCGGCGCTGCCGCTGGGGATCGTGGTCCTGGCGCCTGCGGGCTTGCTGGTGGAAATCGAGGCGGCCGGCTCGCTTTTGTTCCTCGCGCTGCTGGGCGCCATCGGCGCGCGGGCGGGCGGAGCACCGGTTCTCAAGGCGACCGTGCGGGTCACATTCTGGGGCGCGCTGGCGATGGCGCTGACAGCAGGCATTGGCCGCCTCGTCGGCACGGCCGTCTGATCAAGCGCAGCGGCGTGCACGCTGGGCTTCAGCGACCCGCGCCCGGAACTGCAGCGATGGCCCGGTTTGCCGCGCGGTAATCCCGCTCGACACTCGGCTTTTCCGCTGTGCCGGACGGTAGCCGGACGCGCGGTTCCGGCCCGGCTCCCGTCACGTGGAGGGATGCAGCGGTGAGCGGCCCGTGCACTTTCGCCGGCCCAATCCCGCCGGCATGCACGACGGAAATCCCGGGCCCCGGTGTGTTTGCGTAGACCCGTCCGGTCCCGTTAGGCTCCACCGCAAGCGAGGCCGCTTCATCCACGCCAACGCCGATCAGCGGCGGGACATCGGCAGGGCGCATTGCGAGCGCAGCAACGAGCGCGTTTCTGCTTCCGAAGCGCAAAGGCTTACCCTTTGGACCACGGTCCAAAAGCAAGCGGGCCGTGCCAGACCATTACCGGCTCAGAGCACGAAATCCAGAGCGGTGAGGGCAGGAGCCTTGTCGAGGCGGATGGCGAAATCGGCGATCCCGTTGCCGTCGATATCCCCGCTCACCAGGCCCACTCCGCCGCTTGCAGTATAGCGCAGTTCGCCTGATTTCTTGCTGAATGCCGCCGTGCCGATCCACGTGAAAGCGTCATTGACCGTGGCGGTCGATTTGATGGCATCGACACCGGAGAGGTCGATGCGGTCCCGCTGCGCGCTTGCGAAATCGGTGATGACGTCTGCTGCGCTGGTGCTCGCGCCCGAGAATTCCTTGATGGCCGCAAACAGGAACGTATCGCCGCCGCGGCCGCCCATCAGCACATCCCGGCCCGCGCCGCCGATCAGCACGTCTGCACCGTCACCGCCCTCCAATTGGTCCGCGCCTGCGCCCCCATCGAGCCAGTTGGCCTCGCCATTGCCGATGAGCAGGTCCGCACCGCCGCCGCCAATCAGGTTTTCGATCCCGGTCAACGTATCGGTGCCGCCGCCGCCGGTGGCCTGCGCCCCTGCGATGGCCAAGCTTACCCGCACGGCTGCAGAGCCGGACGCATAGCTTGCCGCGTCGCTGCCCGGGCCGCCATCAAGGCTGTCATTGCCTGCGCCGCCGATCAGCGTGTCATTGTCATTGCCGCCCGCCAGCGTGTCGTTGCCTGAGCCGCCGTCCAGCGTATCGCCGCCTGCCCCGCCGCTGAGCACATCGTTGCCGCCATTGCCGCGCAAGGTATCGCCGCCGCCTGCTCCATCAAGCACATTTGCGATCTCGGAGCCTAGCAGTGTATCACCGCCCGCACCGCCCAGCGCATTCTCGATGGTGCAGCCAAAGGCTATGCCGATATTGCTGGTGAGCGACAGGGTGTCATAGGCGAGCGAGGAATAGGCCCCCGGCCGCAGGTCTACCGTGCAGCCATTGGCGAACGCAGCCACGCTGAACGTGTCTGTGCCGCCCGCATCCCAGATCGCTTCGAACGAAGGCGCAGCGGGATTGAACGCATAAGTGTCGTTGCCCGTGCGGTGGTTGATGTTCGCGCCGTAAAGCTTTTGAATCGCGAGAATATCGTAGACCATGGGCGTCTTGATCAGATATTCGCGCGCGCCCGTCGCCGGGTTCAGCCACCAGACTTTCTCAGGGTCCGTATAAGACATGATGGTGAAACGGCGGTTGTCGAAACCGGCGGGAATCTTTGGCCCTTCGAACGGATGCTTGAGGCCCAGCGAATGACCGATCTCGTGCATTATCGACATGAAGTTGTAGGTGCCAGCCGCAAACGACTGGCCGATCATTGCATCGTCGATCCAGATGTCGCCGTGGGCGTTGTGCATCCCGTCCGAAACGCCGAGCGAGTAGCCCCAGTAGCCGGGTGAGACGGCTGATGTGAACGCCACACGGATATCGCCGACCTGTCCGGCAGCTGTCTCGGCAACCCGCGGAAACGCAATTCTGGCGACGTTGGACCAGGTGCCGAAGGCTTCCGCGACTTGCACAGCCTGAGCGCCGCTCATACCGCCGGTGATCGGGGCGGCGTTCTCGCTTTGGGCGTAAGGTCCGGTGAACCGGCTGGCAGCGCCATCCGCCCACGGAAAGCTGTAGCTGATTTCGGTCGCACCGCTGCCATCCTTCGCCGACCAAGCGACCCGGAAAGCGGCCTGTGCGGGCAACAGGCCCTTGATGAAGGGATCGGTCTGGGCAGCGACGCGGGTTACGCGCGAAACATCACTGAAAAGCGGCATGCCTGGTCTCGCCTAACCTGCAGGAGAGGCACCTGCGCCTCATTTCAGCATAGGCATGGCGAGCAAGGCTAAAAGGGTCCGCTAACCCGTCCTCCGGGTAATTGCGCAGACCAGCCACCGCGTTTTTTACCGTTAGCGCAAAATCCACC
>CANEVG010000060.1 GCA_947442095.1 Sphingomonadaceae bacterium | reverse complement strand
GTCGGCGCACGTGAGGCACAAGTCTCTGTGCCCGAAACCGCCGTCACGCGCCTGCCCCGCAGCGCGCAGGCGCAAGTCTACGGCGCCGCCGCGCCCCTTGCCGCCACCTTGCGCGAAGTGGCCGGCGCGGCGGATCCGCTCACCCGCACCTTTGCCGCGCGCTATGTCCTGTCCGGCCCGGTCGAGGCTGCCCCGCTCGGCGCGACCGTCACGGTTCGGGTACAAAACAGCGCCAGCGGCGCAGTGCGTGTGCCAATGGCCGCAATCGTCGATCAGGGCAAGGGCCCGGGCGTTTGGATTATCGGCGCAGAAGAGAAAGTCCATTTCCGCACCGCGCAGGCGCTGCGCCTGACCGAGGAGGAGGCGCTGCTCCCTGCCGCTGCGCTTCCGCCTGGCACGCGCATTGTCGCGCTCGGCGGCCACGTCCTTCACGAAGGCCAGAAAGTGCGTGTCGCGGCCCCAACAGCAGCGCGCCCGTGAAAGGGCCGAATCTATCAGCCATTGGGGTCAGGGAACCCTCGGTCACGCTATTCCTGCTGCTCGCCGTCATCGCGGCGGGCGTGTTCGCCTTCCTCCAGCTTGGCCGTGCCGAGGACCCGGGGTTCACCGGCAAGACCATGACCGTCACCGCGCTTTGGCCCGGTGCCACCGCGCGCGAGATGCAGGACCAGATCGCCGACCGGCTTGAAAAGCGGTTGCAGGAGCTGCCCTATTACGACCGCGTAGACACCTCCGCACGCCCCGGCCTTGTCACGCTCACGCTCACCTTCAAGGACACGACCCCGCCCAGGGACGTGCCGCAACTGTTCTATCAGGCGCGCAAGAAGATGGGCGACGAGGCGATCAACCTGCCGCGCGGCGTGATCGGGCCAGTGCTGAATGACGAGTATTCCGACGTGTTCTTCTCGCTCGTCGCGGTGCAGGCCAAGGGCCTGCCGCACCGCCAGTTGGTGGCGGAAGCGGAAGGCATCCGCAACCAGCTGCAGCATGTTGCGGGGGTGCAGAAGGTCATCCTGATCGGCGAACAGAAGCCGAAGATCTTCGCCGAAATTTCTTACCGCAAGCTCGCAACGCTCGGCGTGCCGCCCGATGCGCTGCTCGGCGCGCTGGCCAATCAGAACCTGATCCAGCCCGCTGCGCAAGTCGAAACCAGCTCGCGTCTTGTGCCCCTGCGCGTCACCGGTGCGTTCGATGATCTGGAAGCGGTGCGCGCCACGCCGATTGCCGTGGGGGGCCGCGTCATCCGCCTGTCCGATCTGGCCGAAGTGCGACGCGGCTATGAAGACCCCGCCAGTTATGAAGTGCACCATCAGGGCGAGGCCGCGCTGATGCTCGGCGTGGTGATGCGCGAGAAGTACAACGGCCTCACATTGGGCCGCACGCTTAACGCCAAGGTCGAGACTATTCGTGCGCAGCTCCCGCTCGGCATCAGCGTCACCGAAGTGGCCGATCAGGCGGTCAACATCGCCGAGGCCTACGGCGAGTTCATGCTCAAGTTCGCGGTCGCGCTCAGCGTGGTCATGGCGGTCAGCCTCATCGCGCTGGGCTGGCGGGTGGGCATCGTCGTCGCGCTCTCGGTGCCGCTCACGCTCGCCGCCGTCTTTGTCATCATGCTAGTCACCGACCGCCAGTTCGACCGCATCACGCTGGGCGCGCTCATCCTCAGCCTTGGGCTGCTGGTGGACGATGCAATCATCGCGATCGAGATGATGGTGGTGAAGCTGGAGGAAGGGCTCAGCCGGGTGGAGGCCGCGACCTTTGCCTGGGGCGCGACCGCCGCGCCGATGCTCACTGGCACGCTGGTCACGATCCTCGGTTTCCTCCCCATCGGTTTTGCCCGCTCCACGGCCGGGGAATATGCCGGCAACATCTTCTGGATCGTCGGCTTTGCGCTGATCATCTCATGGTTCGTCGCGGTCTATTTCACGCCCTATCTCGGCGTGAAGCTGCTGCCTCAGATCACCCCGGTGGCAGGCGGGCACGATGCGATCTACGCCACGCCGCGCTACCGCCAGCTGCGCGATTGGATTACGCGCAGCGTCCACGAGCGCGGGCGGCTAACGCTGACCGTGCTTGGCCTGTTCCTTGTCTGCGTCGTGCTGCTGGGTGTCGCCGTTCCCAAGCAATTCTTCCCCACCTCCGAACGGCCCGAGCTGATCGTCGAGGTTCATCTCGCGCATGGATCCAGCATGTCCGCCACGCGCAAAGTCGTCGCGCAGATCGAACGGGACCTCGTTGGCAAGGAAGACGTCCGCCATGTCGACAGCTACCTTGGTGGCGGCGCGCCCCGCTTCTTCCTCTCGCTCAATCCCGAACCGCTCGATCCCTCGTTCGCCAAGCTGATCGTGCTCACACCCGATACCGCCGCGCGCGACCGTTTGCGCGCCCGCATCCAGCAGCGCGCTGCCGAAGGGCGTTATCCTGGCGCCCGGGTGCGCGCGATCAGCCTGCTGTTCGGCCCGCCCGTGCCCTATCCCGTGGCCTTCCGCGTGACGGGGCCTGACCCGCAAGTGCTGCGCACCATCACCGCTGAGGTGACCACGGTGGTCGAAGCCAACAAGGGCGTGGTCGATGTGAACACCGACTGGGGCGACCGCACCCCGGCGCTCACCCTGCAGTTCGATCAGGACCGGCTGCGCCTGCTCGGGCTCGATCCCGCCAGCGTCGCCCGGCAGGTTTCGGCGCTGATTTCGGGCACCACAGTGGCGCAGGCCCGCTATGGCGACCGCACGACCGATGTGGTGGTGCGCACGCCGCTCGCGGAACGCCGCGCGCTGGGCGATATTGGCAATCTCGTCATCGCCACGAATAACGGCACCGGCGTGATGCTCGCACAAGTCGCAAAGATCGTGCCCTCAAGCGAAGACCCGCTGCTCGTGCGCCGCGACCGCACACCCACGATGAGCGTGCGCGCCGATGTTCGGAGCGGCGTCCAGCCTGCGGATGTGACCGCCGCGATCCTGCCCAAGCTCCAGCCCGTGATCGACCAGCTGCCCGCAGGTTATGCCATCATCGCTGCTGGTTCAGTGGAAGAGGCAGGCAAGGCCAACGTCGCGCTCGCGCCGCTTTTCCCGATCATGACCGGGCTAATGCTCTTGGTGCTGATGCTGCAGACCCGCTCGTTCCGCATGACCGGCCTCGTCTTCGCAACCGCGCCGCTCGGCCTGATCGGTGCGGTCCCGGCGCTGATCCTCACCGGCTTCCCGTTCGGCTTCAACGCAATCCTTGGCCTCATCGGCCTTGCGGGCATTCTCATGCGCAACACGCTGATCCTCGTCGATCAGATCGATGCGGAGCGCGCGCGCGGGCTGGGTATGGAGGCCGCGGTGATCGAGGCTACGGTGCGCCGCGCGCGGCCCGTGGTGCTGACGGCTATCGCCGCCGTGCTCGCGTTCCTCCCGCTCACGCTCTCCCCGTTCTGGGGGCCGCTCGCGGTCGTGCTGATCGGCGGCACGCTGGTTGGCACCGGGCTGACGCTGTTCTTCCTGCCCGCGCTCTATGCGCTGTGGATGGTGCGGCGCGATGGCAGCGTGCGCCGCGCAGACAGGCCGCTGGAGGCCTGATCCGTTACCAGGTGCCGGTGTTCTCCATGCTCGCCCAGGGCTCGGCAGGCTCGAGATGCCCGTCCTGCAGCAGTTCGATCGAGATGCCGTCCGGGCTCTTCACAAACGCCATGTGCCCATCGCGCGGCGGGCGGTGGATCACGTGGCCCGCCGCCATGATCTTCGCGCAAGTCGCGTAGATGTCGCTCACCCGGTAGGCGAGGTGGCCGAAATTGCGCCCGCCGGTGTAGGCCTCGCCTGCGCTGCCGTCTTCCGGCGGCCAGTTGTAGGTCAACTCCACCTCGGCGATGTTCTCCTCGCCTGGCGCAGCAAGGAAGATCAGCGTGAAGCGGCCCTTGTCGCTTGAAAAGCGCCGCACTTCCTTCACGCCAAACAGCTCGAAGAAGGCTATGGTCGCTTCTGGATCGGTCACGCGTATCATCGCGTGGAGAAACTTGGTCACAGCGCGGGAACTCCTCTTGGCGTTCAAATTCGGTTCATCGACAAAATCGCACATCTCATCGCAGGGCTGAGAGCCCGACAGGGAGACCATACCGTGCCAGATTCCGATACCGCCGCCAACGCCCACGATAGTGATGGTGCCGCCGATCCCCAAACCTTTCTTGCCCGCATGACCCCGGCCGGCTGGCAGCGCCCCGCGCTCGCCGTCGCGGGCGTTCTGGCGCTCGGCATGGTAGCGGGCGGATACCTGCTGGGCGACGGCCTGCGCCGCAGCCGCGAGGCGGACCGCGCCGTGACGGTGCGCGGCGTTGCCGAACGCGAAGTGATTGCAGATCTCGCCACGTGGACCATCGCCTATTCCGCCACCGCTGCCGACATGACGAGCGCGCAGGCCAGCGTCGATGCCAACAGCCAGGATATCAAGGCGTTCTTCGGCGGGCTTGGCTTTCCTGCCGAAGCGATCCAGCCCACTGGCGTCAATGTCAACACGATGAACGACAACGGCGTGACCCGCTTCACCGTGCGCCAGCGCATGGCGCTGCGCACCACCGACATCAAGCGCGCGCAGGATGCGGTGCGCCGCCAGTTCGATCTCGTGCGCCGGGGCGTGATGCTCGAGGAAGGCTCGGGCATGGCCTACACTTTCACCGGGCTCGACAAGATCAAGCCCGAAATGGTGGCGGAGGCGACCAAGGACGCGCGCCGTTCCGCCGAACGGTTTGCGCAAGACAGCGGCACCGGTGTGGGCGGCATCAAAAACGCGACGCAGGGCTACTTCGAAGTGACCGCACGCGATGGCGATTCCGGCGGGGGATGGGGCGTTTCAGACACGCCGTTCAAGAAAGTGCGCGTGGTCACAACGATCGATTTCTATCTGCGATAAGCGCCCGAAGGCCGGCTACGAACTTTCCGAAACGATAGTTTCGGATCCGGCTCTCAGGCAACGAGCGCAGGGACCTTATACTTCGCGGTAAGGCTGACGGTGTATCCGAAAAAAAGCGGCTTTGGGTGATCGAGGCCGCTACCTGACCGCTGCGAGCAGCAGCATGCCGCAAGGACAGAGACAGCCGTGATAGATCAAAGCGAAGTTCAGGGTCAAAGCGCGCAGAACCCCCGCGTGCGCCCGATTGAGCGCGGGTTTCCCACGCTGTGCTGCAATTCGGCCCCGCAATGGCAAGATGGCTTGTATCCAGACGTTTCGCACCCACCTTCCCGGTGATAGGCCCGTCATTTATGCTGAAGAAACTGCGTTCATTTCTGGAGGGTCGCCCGGCAATCGAGGTGAGCACCCGGATTCCCGACGGACAGCGGGTCTATGCCATTGGCGATATCCATGGCCGCTGCGATTTGCTGTGCGGGATGATTGCGCGGATCGAAGCCGATGATGCGGCCCGCGCGCCTGCCGAAACGACCGTCATCCTGCTTGGCGATCTGGTTGATCGCGGTCCTGAAAGCGCCGGGGTCATCGCCACCGCGCGCGAATGGGCCCAGCGTCGGCACGTCCGCTTGCTTGCCGGAAACCATGAGGAAATGTTCCTCGGCAGCTTCGACCACGATGAAACACTGCGCCACTTCCTGCGCCATGGCGGCAGGGAAACACTGCTGAGCTACCCGCTGAGCGTCGAAGACTACAACCGGGCCACCCTCGAAGAACTGCGCGAGATGATGCACCAGTTGGTCCCGGCCGAGGATATCGCCTTCCTCCGCGCCTTGGAGGACCGCATCCAGATCGGCGACTATGTCTTCGTCCATGCGGGGGTGCGGCCAGGCGTCCCACTGGAAGAACAGAAGATCTCCGATCTGCGCTGGATTCGCGGCGAATTCATCGAAGGGCCGGAAACCCGCGATTTCGTCGTCGTCCACGGGCACACCATTCTGGATACGCCCCACGTCTCGCCGCTGCGCATCAGCCTCGATACCGGGGCCTTCGCTTCGGGACAGCTCACCGCCATCGGCCTCGAAGGCAGCGCGCGCTGGCTGATTTCGGTGCAAGGCGAGCCGGCTGCTGCAGCGGCCTAATCCTCGAACAGCACACTACGCACCGCGCCATCGTCTCGATAGACCGGCGAATCCCGTCCCACGTCGTACATCCGGTTCCACAGCGCCGTCGGCCCAAGGCCTACCATGGTGTCGCGCATCGCAGCATAGCAGGGGTGCGCAAAATGCGCGACGAGCGAAGCGTGATCCTCCCACAGCTCATGGATCGTCACGCGGGTGGGGATGCAGGGATCAGCGGCGAAGCAGTATTCAAGGCAGCCCGGCTCTTGGGTGCGCGATTGCCACTGGATCGGCGCGGCCAGCCGCACGGCCTCGTCACGCGTTGCTGCATCGGCAAATTCGATCCAGGCGTGGATGATAACCTGCGGCATCTACTGTGCTCCTCCAAATTGGCGCTGCACCAAATAGTATCCGCCCCTCGAGCCCGGGTAAGCTCTCCTTACTGATAGACGCAGGCATCGTAGTCCGCGCGCACCGTGCCCACGCGCCGGGCGATCACGTTGCCGTGGCGGCGGGTGAAGCCGGTCGCACCGGTCACCGCGCGTACTTTGGGCTGCGGGAAGGCCGCCGCGATCCGCGCCGCCTCCACGCGCGAGAGCTTTGCAGCAGGCTTGTTGTAGTAGCGCTGCGCTCCGGCCTCCACGCCGTAAGTCCCGATCCCGGTTTCGGCGACGTTCAGGTAGACTTCCATGATCCGCCGCTTACCCCAGATGGCCTCGATCAGCACCGTGAACCACGCTTCCAGACCTTTGCGCAGATAGCCGCCGCCCTGCCAAAGGAACACGTTCTTGGCGGTCTGCTGGCTGATCGTCGAACCGCCGCGAATGCGCCCACCTTCGCGGTTGCGCTCCCACGCTTTCAGGATCGCCTCCTGATCAAAACCGCCATGCTGGCAGAACTTGCCGTCCTCGCCCGCAATCGCCGCATCCACCATGTTGCGGTCGATCTGCGAGAGCGGCGTCCATGTCTTGGTGATGCCGTTGGGATCAAAGATCATGGTGAGCGTGACGGGCACCGGCACAAACCGGTAAACCACAACCAACGCAGTACTAAGAAAAAGGAACGCTGCGATAAGCCGCGCCAGCAGCCAGCCCAGCCGGTGCAGTCGCCCGGGCGCACGCTTCACCGCAGGCCGCGGGTTCTTCAGTTTCAGCACTTCATCGTCCATGCGGGGCTAAGTATGACGAGACGCACCGCGCATGGCAATTGCCCGTACGCCGCACGCCAAAGCAAAACGGCCGGAGTTGCCCCCGGCCGCTCTTGCATTCCTGTGATGCAGATCTTCAGGCTGGCAGCAAGTGCCGCTCGCCAGCAATGCGCTGCATCGCCTTCTGCAGCTTCTCGAACGCGCGCACCTCGATCTGGCGCACCCGCTCGCGGCTTACGTTGTAGACCTGGCTCAGCTCTTCCAAGGTCTTGGGCTCTTCCACCAGACGGCGGTCGGTGAGGATATGGCGCTCGCGGTCGTTCAGGCTGTCCATCGCCTCCACCAGCAGGGCGTGGCGCATATGCGCCTCCTCGGCATCGGCCACGGTCTCGTCTTGTAGCGGGCTGTCATCAACCAGCCAATCCTGCCACGAACCCTCGCCATCCTCACGCACCGAGACGTTCAGGCTGGCATCGCCGCCCATCATCATGCGCCGGTTCATGTTGACCACTTCGGTCTCGGACACGCCGAGATCGGTGGCGATCTTCTTTACATCATCAGGGTGGAGATCGGAATCCTCAAAGGCTTCGAGGTTCTTCTTCATCCGCCTGAGGTTGAAGAACAGCTTCTTCTGCGCGGCGGTGGTGCCCATCTTCACGAGGCTCCACGAACGCAGGATGAACTCCTGCATCGAGGCCTTGATCCACCACATCGCATAGGTCGCCAGGCGGAAGCCCCGGTCGGGCTCGAATTTCTTGACGCCCTGCATCAGGCCGATGTTGCCTTCGGAGATCAGCTCGCTCACCGGCAGGCCATAACCGCGATAGCCCATGGCGATCTTGGCCACGAGCCGCAGATGGCTCGTCACCAGCTGCGCGGCCGCTTCCGGATCGCCGTGTTCCTGAAAGCGCTTGGCGAGCATGTATTCCTGTTCGGCCGTCAGCACCGGGAACTTGCGGATCTCGGCCAGATAGCGATTCAACCCAGCTTCGCCGCCGCCAAGCGCGGGAACCAGCGCGGATGATTTCTTACCAGTCATCAGACCACATCCTTTCGTTGCGGCGGCCTCCGCCGCATCGGCTTTTGTCGCGTCTTCGATTCCCCACCGCTGCTTTTACAGGAGCCAGAACGCAAGAACCACACAGCAAATCTATTCGTTCCCGAAGCACCGTTCGATACGGCGCGTTTTTCGGGCAGAGCACCAGTCGCGCACCAGTGGCACACATGGGCACATTAAGGGGCATATCAACCATCGCGCCCGCCCAATTCGACAATAAGCTCTCTGAGATCGACGGGCGTCTTGCTGGCGAAGTGCACCATTTCGCCTGAAGCAGGGTGAACAAAGCCAAGCTCCGCCGCGTGCAGGGCCTGCCTGTGGAACTGGAGCCGGGCAAGAAGCGGCTTGAGGTGAGCGGGAGCGCGTCCATAGACTGGATCGCCTAGTAACGCATGACCAATTGACGCAAGGTGAACGCGCACCTGGTGGGTCCGCCCGGTCTCGAGCCGGCATTCGATCAAGGCGGCCGCGTTAAAGACTGGGCCGTTCAGCACTTCCAGCGTGCGGTAATGCGTTACCGCGTGTTTGCCCCGCCTTTCCCCATCTGGCCCATCAGCCACCAGCGCCATCTTCTTGCGGTCATGCCCGCTGCGCCCGATCGCGCCGCGCACCGTGCCGCTGGCGGGCACCGGCACCCCGGCGGTCACCGCGTGATAGGCGCGGTGGATCGAATGATCGGCAAACTGCCGCGCCAGCCCTTCGTGCGCTGCGTCGGTCTTGGCGACGACCAGGAGGCCCGAGGTATCCTTGTCGATGCGGTGGACGATCCCCGGGCGCACCACTCCGCCGATCCCTGAAAGCTGCCCGCGGCAATGGTGCAGCAGCGCATTGACCAGCGTGCCGTCGAGATTGCCCGCCGCCGGATGCACCACCAGCCCGGCCGGTTTGTCGACGACAACGAGGTGCGCGTCTTCATACACGACGCTCAGAGGAATATCCTGCGCCTCCGCCGCCGAAGGCGTGGCCGCCGGCACCCGTATCAAAAAGCCCGTGCCCGCTGAGGGCTTGGCCGAAGCCTGCGCCGCCACTTTGCCGCCCAGCTCCACCCGGCCCTCGTCCAGCAAGGCCTTGATCCGCTCGCGCGAAAGGCCCGAGGCATCCGCCAGCGCCCGGTCAAGCCGCAGCCCGCCCGTGGCAATGGTCCCCTCGATCACGCGTTCGCTCAGCCCCATTGGCGGAATATGGGAATGCGCGCCTTGGGGGGCAAGGGAGGTGAGCCTGTCGAAACCGCGCACGTTGCGCTAGGCTCCCAGGTAATGTCTTTCACCCTCTCCCCCAGCGCCCACGCCGCCATCCTTGCCGCCGCGCAGGAAGCTCATCCAAGCGAAGCTTGCGGCCTCCTCCTCGGCCAAGGCGCGCATATCGTGGCCGCCCTGCCCGCCGCCAATGTCCACCCCGAACCCTCGCGGCACTTCGAGATCGACCCCGCCGCGCTCATCGCCGCGCACAAGGCGGTTCGCACCGGAGGTCCCGGCGTCATCGGCTATTTCCATTCCCACCCGAACGGCCTTGCCCGCCCTTCCGCGACCGACGCCGCCAATGCCTCGGGCGATGGCCGGATCTGGGCCATCGCGGCCGCCGGCTTAGTTAGTTTGTGGCGCGATGCTCCATTAGGGTTCGAACCGCTTTCCTACGCGGTGAGAGATGGTTAAGGCAGTAATCGCAATGATCTGTCGTGCGCCTTTCGCTGCCTTGCTTTCCCTTTGCCTGCGAGGGCCGAGCGGGCTGATGACAAGCTTCACATCGACCGTGTCAATCGCACCCTGCACCTCAATTTACCCCTGCCAAAGGCCGGAAACTCGCTCATGAAAACTGTCGTTCCCGATCTTGCCAGCCTGCTGTGCTCGCGCCTGTGCCACGATATGCTGAGCCCGGTGGGTGCGCTCTCCAATGGTCTTGAACTCCTTGCCGAGGAGAAGGACCCGGACATGCGCCAGAAGTGCTTCGAACTGCTCGAACAAAGCGCGCGCATATCGGCCGACAAGCTGCGCTTCTTCCGCCTCGCGTTCGGTGCGGCGGGCGGGTTTGGCGAAATGGTCCCCATCGCCGAACCGCGCGCGCTGATCGATGCGCTGGTGGGCAACAATGGCCGCATTCAGTCCAATTGGGCGCTCGGCGGTGATAGCCTGCCCAAGCCTGCGGTGAAAACCCTGCTCAACCTCTCCCTCATCGGCATCGAAGCTCTGGTGCGCGGCGGCACACTCGATATCGCCGCCGAACTCAGGACGGATGGCCCCCAGCCCTGCAGCGAGATCGTGATCCGCGCGAGCGGCGCGCGCGTCGTGTTCGACCGGACCATCGGCCTTGCGCTGGAGGGCACGCTCCCGCCGGAGGAGCTCTCCAGCCGCACCGCGCCAGCCGCGATGCTGCGCCATTTGGTAGACGGCCTTGGCGGCACCCTGCAATATCACGCCGCGCCCGAGGCACTGGTGATGGGTGCGATGCTGCCCGTCGCCGGCTGACCTTTGCGTGAACCGCTGGCTTGTCCACCGGGAGGCCCCCTCACCCAACTGGAACGCGCGAAAGCTTCCGGTCTCGATGGTCGTGCTGCACTATACCGGGATGCAGACCGCCTCCGAAGCGCTGGCGCGGCTCTGCGACCCGGTGGCCGAAGTATCGGCGCACTACCTTATCGACGAGGACGGCACGGTCACGCGGCTCGTCGATGAGGAAAACCGCGCCTGGCATGCGGGCCGCTCCTACTGGCGCGGGATCACCGACATCAATTCGGCCAGCGTGGGCATCGAGCTGGTCAATCCCGGCCACGAGTTCGGGTATCGCCCCTTCCCAAAGCCGCAGATCGAGGCGCTGCTTCCGCTCCTCGCAGACATCGTGAAGCGCCACGATATCCCGCGCGCCAATGTCGTCGGTCATTCCGATATCGCCCCGGCGCGCAAGGAAGACCCGGGCGAACTGTTCCCGTGGGACCTGCTCGCACGCTACCGGCTCACCCTTGCCAAGCCCGAACTCACCATGCGGCTGATTTACGACAACCCCGGCGCGTTCTTCCTGGCGCTTGAACGCTTCGGCTATGATATAACCGATCAGCCCGCCGCCGTCCGCGCCTTCCAGCGCCGCTGGCGGCCTTCGCGGATCGATGGCGAGATCGACGGGCAGATCGGTGCACTGCTGTTCGAGCTTCTGTTGGAACGCGATCTCGGGCGTGCTAGGTAATGCCTCGCCAGGGGGCCGGGCAGCCGCGTCATCAGCTTGCTGATGCCGAGGAAAGTCCGGGCTCCACGAAACAAGAGTGGCGGGTAACGCCCGCCGAGGGCAACCTTAGGGAAAGTGCCACAGAGAGCAAACCGCTAACCCCGGGTGCTCCAAAGCAATTTGGGGTCCGGGACAGCAAGGGTGAAAGGGTGCGGCAAGAGCGCACCGCGCGACCGGTAACGGAAGCGGCAAGGTAAACCCCACTCGGAGCAAGACCGAATAGGGACTGCGCGCTCCTTTCCGGAGCAGGCCTGTTTCGGGCCAGCAGTCCGGGTTGGTTGCTTGAGCGCGCCCGGCAACGGGCCGCCTAGAGGAATGGCTGCCAGCGGGGATACGGTCCACGCCAAAGGGAAACCTTGGGGATACCGTCCGCGCTACAGAACCCGGCTTACAGGCCCCCTGGCATCATGGGCTCCTGATGAGACTAGCAGCATCAAAGGGTTTTCCTACCCGGCGCGATGTCGCTAGATACCCTCATATGTCGGGCGCGCACCATCACCACCAAGGCCACGGGCATGGGCACCACCACGCCCCCGCCAGCTTTGGCCGCGCTTTCGCCATTGGCATTGTGCTCAATTCCGCCTTCGTGGTGATCGAGGCGACCTATGGTTTTCTGTCGGGCTCGATGGCGCTGGTCGCGGATGCCGGGCACAACCTGTCCGACGTGCTCAGCTTGGCCGTCGCGTGGTGCGCCAGCGTGCTGGCCGCGCGCCCGCCTTCTGCCCGCTTCACCTATGGCTACAAGTCCAGCTCGATCCTCGCAGCGCTGTTCAACGCCGCTTTGCTGCTCATCGCGCTCGGGGCCATTCTGGTGGAGACCGTGCACCGACTGATCGCGCCCGCGCCTGTCGCGGCGGGGCCATTGATGATCGTTGCTGCGATCGGCATTGTGATCAACACGCTCACCGCGCTGCTGTTCCTGCGCGGCCGAGCGCACGATATCAACATTCGCGGGGCCTATCTGCACATGGCCTCGGACGCTGCCGTCTCGGCCGGAGTGGTTGCCGCCGGATTCCTGATCGCGCTGACTGGTGCGTGGTGGAT
>CANEVG010000059.1 GCA_947442095.1 Sphingomonadaceae bacterium | reverse complement strand
GAACTGCCTTGGATTCCCGCCTTCGCGGGAATGACGAAGGGGCAGTCTCAGAACAAGCTAGCCTGCGCCCCCTCCGCCGCATCGCCTGCAATCTCCCGCATCAGGTCATCCGCCAATGCCACCTGCATCGCCGCTGCGCCTGTGCCGTCCGCGCTCAGCCAGCGCTCGCACGGCTCGCCTGCGCGCAAAATCACCGGCATTGCCTTGGGATGCACGCGGCTCACCAGGACATTCGGCGCGCAGGTCAGGAAGGCGAAATGCGGGCCCTCATTGCTTGACCGCCAAAGCCCCGCAAAGGCAAACAGCGGATGGCCCGGCAGATCGAACCAGTGCTTGCGCTTGCGCCCCGTGTGCGGATCGGGTGCGGCGGACCATTCGGAAAACGCGGTGACGGCTACTAGGCAGCGCCGCGCCGGATCGGCCAAGGCGCTGCGCCACATCGGCGAGGCAAGATTGCGCACATTGGTGATCGGGCGCTTTATCTCGCCGAACGGCGGCCAGCCCCAGCGCATCATTTCCAGCTGACGCCCGTCAGCGTTCGCCACCACCACCGGCGCGGTTTGGTCGGGATAGATCTCGTCCAGCGCAGGCAAGTTGCACCCGCCTGTCCCGGCGCGGAAAAGCTCGGCGATTGCTTGCGCGTTGCTGGTCATGCGGTAAAGGTTGCACATAACGAGCAGAGCATAGCGGGAGAGAACGCGATGGCCACCCAGATCCGCCCGAACATCAATTGCAGCGATGCCGAATGGCACGCGCGGCAGGAACTGGCGGCCTGCTACCGCATCTTCGATCTGATGGGCTGGTCCGAATCGGTCTACAACCACATCTCGCTGCGCGTTCCGGGCGAGGACAATGCGTTCCTGATCAATCCGTTCGGGCTGCTCTATTCGGAAGTTTGCGCGAGCAATCTCGTCAAGATCGATATCGACGGCAACAAGCTGGACGACAATCCACACCCGGTGAACCTCGCGGGCTTCACCCAGCACGGCTATTGCCACCGCCACCTCGATTGGGCGCACGCGATCTGCCATGTCCACACCACGGCGACGATGGCTGTGTGCAGCCTTGAGGAAGGGCTGATGCCGATCAACTTCTATGCCTGCAATTTCATCGGCCGCCTCGCCTACCACGATTTCGAAGGCATCACCGTGCGCGCCGAAGAGGGTGAGCGACTGCTGGCCAATCTCGCGGACAAGAACATCCTCATGCTGCGCAACCACGGCCCGGTGGTCATGGCGAAATCGCTGCAGACCATGTTCGTGCAGCAATGGGCGCTGCAGCGGGCGTGCGAGATCCAGATGGCAACGCTCTCGATGGGCCGCCCGCCGATCATGATTTCCCAAAACGTGATCGATGTTCACCAGCGCGATCTCAGCATGGCGACCCCCCCGGGCGGCGGGCCGGGCGTGGGCGATTTCAACGCCTGGACGCGGCGGATCGACCAGATCGACCGGTCTTGGCGCGATTGAGCGGCTTGCCGATAGACGTTCCGGCGGGCTAGTCGGGTCACGCCATGGCCATCCTTACCGTCAACAGCCAGCCCATCGAGATCAAGCTCGAGGCCGATACCCCGCTGCTGTGGGCGCTGCGCGATGCCGCTAATCTTACGGGCACCAAATACGGTTGTGGCACCGGCGAATGCGGCTCATGCATGGTGATTGTCGACGGGCAAGCCATGCCAAGCTGTACGCTCACCTTGGGGGAGGCCGAAGGGCGCAGTGTGACCACCATCGAGGGCCTGTCGGCAGACCGCAACCACCCGGTGCAGCAGGCCTTCGTGGCCGAGCAGGCGATCCAATGCGGGTTCTGCACGCCCGGCCTGATCATGGCCGCCGCCGCGTTGCTGGCGCAGAATACCGATCCGACCGAGGCTGATATCACTACCGCGATCACCAATATCTGCCGCTGCGGGGTCTATCCCCGGCTGGTGCGCACGATCCAGCGCGCGGGGCGGATCCTGCGCGGGGCGGAGCGGGGGCCGGCCTTGCCCGTGCCGGCCACGGCCACGACCCCAGGCTTGTAAACGCCCAACCTCAAGCCGACTTGAACTCTTCTGTATCGATGGTCGCCTGCATTGCCGGGCCATAGCGGTGCCCCGCTACCGTCTGGTGGTTGATCAGCGCATCAACCTCGGCCACAAGCGCGGCTGAGGGCTCCCAATCCCACCGCGCGATGTTCTCCGCGAGGTGATCCTGCCGCGATGTACCGGGGATGGCGACGATGTGCTCGCCCTTGGCCAGCACCCAACCCAACGCCAACTGCGCCGCGGTTACCCCCACGCGCGCGGCCAGCGCGGCGAACGCCTGCGCCAGCGAGAGGTTGTGCACCCAGTTATCGCCCTGAAAGCGCGGCATGCCGGGGCGGATATCGCCCTTGGGCATCGCTGCAGGATCAGGCAGATCGTTGACCAGCAGGCCGCGCCCGACGGGGGAGAACGCGACGAACGTGATGCCCAGCTCCCGACAGGTTTCGAGCACGGCAATCTCGGGATTGCGCGTCATCGGCGAGTATTCGGTCTGCAGCGCGGCAATGGGATGCTCGGCATGGGCGCGGCGCACCGTTTCGGATGACATTTCCGAAAGGCCGATGCTGCCGATTTTGCCTTCGCGCACCAGTTCGCCCAGTGCGCCCACCGATTCCTCGATCGGCACGGCGAAATCGCGGCGGTGCAAGTAATAGAGATCGATGTGATCGGTCTGGAGCAGCTTCAGCGACGTCTCCAGCGCACTGCGGATCGTCTCGGGCTTGCAGTCGATCCGCCGCGCCTTGCCATCCACTATGATGCCGGTCTTGCTCGCCAGAAAGACGCGCTTGCGCTGGCCCGCCAGCGCCTCACCGATCAGGGTCTCGTTGTGGCCATTGCCATAGATGCGCGCCGTATCGAGGTGATCGTACCCAAGGTCGAGCGCGCGGGCGAGGAGGCGCTTGCCATCCTCGTCGCTTGGCGGCGTGCCATAAGCCCAGCTCAGCGACATGCAGCCGAGGCCAATGGGGTTGGTCTCGCGACCAGCAATCGTGCGGCGAGTGAACGTCATGCTCTGGACTCCTTTGTCCAGAGCGATGCCAGCCGGATCGACATCACGTCAACCCGGCTGGGTGTCGTTATGTTGCCCCTTACGGGGCGGGAGCCGCCTCTTTTTCAGCTAGGCTGAAACAGGCAAAATCAGCTCCCCTGGCGCGCCCGCGCCACGTCGTCCTGGGTCACCGGCACGATCTTGATCTCCACGCGGCGGTTTGCCGAACGGCCTTCCTCGGTCATGTTCGAGGCGACCGGCTGGGTTTCGCCGCGGCCCTGGCTGCGGATACGGGCCGGGGCGACACCGCGTGAGGCAAGATAGTCAGCCACGGCACGCGCGCGGTTTTCCGAAAGGTTCTGGTTATAGGCGTCCGATCCGGTGGAATCGGTGTGGCCATAGACGTCGATCAGCGAATCCGGATACTGCAGCAGCGACTGCGCGACGCGGTCCAGCGTGTCGCGGAAGGCTGGCTTGATCAGCGTGCTGTCGGTGTCGAAGGTCACGCCGTTGGGTAGATTGACGAGGATCGCCGCGCCATTGTCGGTCGGCGAAACATCGATGCCCGAACCCGCGGTCTGCTCGCGCAGCTGCTTGATCTGCTTGTCCATGGTGTAACCCACTGCGCCGCCGGCAATGCCGCCGATGCCCGCGCCGATGATGCGGCCAGTGCCACCGCCGATCAAGCCGCCGAGCAGCAAGCCCGCCAGTGCGCCGCCACCAGCGCCGATTGCCGTGCGCGAGATCTTCTGTTGACCGGTGTTGGGATCGGTGACGCAGGCCGAAAGGCTCACGAGCGAGACGGCACACAGGCTGGAGACGAGAACACGGCGCATTTTCATGATAATTCCCCTACGAATGGTCCGATTCTGGGACCAAAGAGCTCTGCTTTGCATGCCGGAGAGCCTGTCGCCGCCCGGTTCCAACACACTTTAAAGCCTTAACATGATGAACGGTTCCCGAATAGCAGGCCTTCGCGTTGGCGTACAAATCTGCTAGCCGCTGCTGTGTGACCCCTTATCCTTGGCCTGACGCCCTTATCATTCTCGGTCTGGTCGTCCTCAACGCGCTGTTTTCCATGTCGGAACTGGCGATTGTCTCCGCGCGCCCGGCGCGGCTTAAGGTCGCGGCAGAAAATGGCAGCAAGGGCGCGAAAATCGCGCTCGATCTGGCGTCGGACCCGGGCAAGTTCCTCTCCACCGTCCAGATCGGCATCACGCTGGTCGGCATTGTGGCAGGCGCCTACTCCGGTTCCAGCCTCGGCGGTCCTACCGGCGAACGCCTTGCCGCCATTGGCGTTCCTGCTGCCTATGCGCCGATAGCGGGTTTCGTCCTCGTTATCGCCATCACCACTTATCTCAGCCTCGTGGTGGGCGAACTGGTGCCCAAACAGATCGCTCTGCGCGCCGCCGAACCTATTGCCATCGTTGCCGCTGCACCCATGGTGCTCGTCGCCCGAATTACCGCGCCGTTCGTCTGGGCGCTGGACCGCTCATCCAACCTTATCCTGCGCGCTTTCGGGCTGCACCATGGCGGCGACCAGGATGTGACCGCCGAAGAGCTGCACATGATCTTCGCCGAAGCGACCCGGTCCGGCGTGATCGAGGAAGACGAGCGCGCGCTTATGTCGGGCATCATGCGCCTGGCTGAACGCCCGGTGCGTGAAGTGATGACCCCGCGCACCGAACTTCACTGGATCGAGCGCCGTGCACCAGAGCCCGAATTGCGCGCCGCGATTGCCGATAGCCCGCACTCGTTGCTGCTGATCGCCGACGGCTCGGTCGATAATGTGGTCGGCGTGGTCAAGGTGCGCGATGTGCTTTCCGTGCTGCTGCGCGGGCGCAAGGTCATGCTCACCCGCCTGATGAAGAAGCCAGCCATCGTGCCCGACCAGCTCGATACGATGGACGCGCTGCGCGTGATCCAGACCGCTGAAGTCGCCATCGCGCTGGTCCACGATGAATATGGCCACCTTGAAGGCATCGTCACCCCGGCCGATCTGCTAGATGCCATCGTCGGCAATTTCGTCGCGCATGGCGATGAGGGCGACGGGCCGATGGTGGTCGAGCGCGAGGACGGCTCGTTGCTGCTCTCGGGCGCACTGCCCGCCGATGCGATGGCTGACCGACTTGCCATCGAACTGCCAGAGGACCGCGACTACGCTACCGCTGCGGGATTTGCGCTCTCGGTGCTCAAGCGACTGCCCAATGAAGGCGAACACTTCCAGGTGCAGGGCTGGCGTTTCGAAGTGATCGACATGGATGGCCGCAAGATCGACAAGCTGCTGGCAAGCCGGACCAAACCCGTGCAGCCGCAAGCGGTCATGCTCGACGGTTGAAGCCGATCGCCCCATTTTCACGAAGTGCAAAGGGGAGGTGGCAGCACGAAGCGCTGACGGAGGGGTAAAGCCCCCACCGTCACCAACTGCCCGAGTGGTCCCCCACCCCGTTTGGGCTACGCCAAAACAGGGAGGATCCAGAAAGTCTCAACCCGGAATGTTTGCCTGCGCCTCGCGCCCATCACCTTCCGGCGCGGAAAGAATATCGCGAACGCCCGCGCCCTTGGCCACGGTCCGCGTCTTGGGATCGCCCACCACGCTGCGGATGCCGACAGCCGAAGCGCCCGCCTTGCCCAGCGCATCGGTTTCTATCGCGCTGCGCGGCGCGGTGCCGCCGAACAGGGCGTCGAGCGCCTGCTTCGACGAATCGACATCCTGCGGGCGCGGCGCGCCGGGGTTCGGCGGAGTCAGCGCGAAATCGGGCGGCACCACTAGCGGGGCCTGCCGGGTCACCGCATATTCGTCGGGCCGGACGCGGTTGAACATCGAGCCACCCTGCGAGCACGCGCCGAGCAGGGTTGCCGCAGAAGCGAACAGGCAGATCTTAGCGATTTTGCGCATCAGACAGTCTCCGTGGCGGGGTCTTCGTTGGCCTCCGCTGGTTCGGCGGGCTTTTCGCGCGAAAGCAGCGACCGGGCAAGCAGTATCAGCACGCCGATGGTGATCGCAGCATCTGCGATGTTGAAGATCAGGAACGGGCGCCATTCGCCGAAATGCAGATCGGCGTAATCGATCACATAGCCGCGCGCCGCCCGGTCAAAGATGTTGCCCAGCGCACCGCCAAGCACCATCGCCAGCGCGGCAATATCGCCAAACGCCTTCTCGCGCAGCATCCACACGGCCACGCCGAGCGCAATCAGCCCGGTCATCACCAGGAGTGCCAGCTTCATCTCGCTCGAATTGGCGGTGAACATGCCATAGGAAATGCCGTAATTCTCGGTCCAGCGCAGATCGAAGAACGGCACCAGCTTGATCAGGCCGATCCGGTCCAGATCGAGCGGGCCGGACATCAGCCACTTCACCGTGCGGTCTACCGCGAACACGGCGAGCGCCAGGCCGAACCCGGCGGCGCGGAGCCGGCCCAGCCCGTTCATGCGACCACCGTCTCACAGCGCCCGCAGAGCGCCCCGTCTTCGGTGACTTCGGGTAGCAGTCGCCAGCAGCGGCCGCACTTGTGATCGGAGGAGCGGGATACCAGCACGCCGTCCACCTGCGCGCGCGTCACTATCGCTGTGATGAACAGTTCGGCGAGATCGGCCTCGGGCGCGGTTTCGGGCACCACGACCACGGCTTCCAGCCCCGAACCCAGCACCTTCTCGCGCCGCAGCGGCTCGATTGCCTCGTTCACCGTCTGGCGCAGTGCGCGAAGGTCACTCCAGCGGTCCTCGTCTACTGCCGAGACGGGCACTTCGGGCCATACCAGCAGATGCACGCTGCCGCCTTCCGGGTAGCGCGTGCCCCACACCTCCTCAGCCGTGAACACCAGCACCGGCGCGGCATAGCGCACCAGCGCATGGAACAGCGTGTCCAGAACCGTGCGGTAGGCGCGCCGCTTCGGGTCCGTTGGCGCATCGCAATAGAGGCAGTCCTTGCGGATATCGAAGAAGAACGCAGAGAGGTCCTCGTTGCAGAACTCGGTAAGCGCGCGGACATAGGTGTTGAAATCGAAGTCCTGCACCGCCTGCCGCATCACGGCATCAAGCTTCTCCAGCAGCACCAGCATATAGCGCTCAAGCTCGGGCATGTCCTCCACGCCCACCCGCTCGGCCTCGCTGAAACCGTCTAACGCGCCCAGCAGATAGCGGAAGGTGTTGCGCAGCTTACGGTACTGGTCCGCCACGCCGGCCAGGATCTCCTTGCCGATCCTGTGGTCCTCGGTGAAATCGACCGACAGCGCCCAGAGCCTGAGGATATCCGCGCCGTAATCCCGCATCAGATCGATGGGGCTGATCGTATTGCCGAGCGACTTGGACATCTTCATGCCCTTGGCGTCCATCGTGAAGCCGTGCGTCAACACTGCCTTGTAGGGCGCTTGGCCCCGCGTGCCGCAGGCTTCCAGCAGCGAGGACTGGAACCAGCCGCGATGCTGGTCGCTGCCTTCCAGATAGAGATCGGCCAGAGGGCCGGTGTAGCCTTCGGGGCGCATCAGATCAGGCCAGCGCCCGCTCTCCAGCACGAAAGCATGCGTGCTGCCGCTATCGAACCACACATCGAGAATGTCGGTGACGCGCTCGTAGTCCTCGAGCGCGTAGTCAGCCCCAAGATACGCCTGCGCCCGCTCCTCGGACCACGCATCGACGCCCCCGGCGCGCACCGCCGCCACGATCCGCGCATTGACGGCGTGATCGGCGAGGTACTGGCCGGTCTTCCGGTTCACGAACAGCGTGATCGGCACGCCCCACGCGCGCTGGCGGCTGAGCACCCAGTCCGGCCGCCCCTCAACCATCGCGCGAATGCGGTTCTCACCCTTTTCCGGCACCCAGCGCGTAGCCGAAATGGCCTTCGTTGCCTTTTCGCGCAGCGTGCCGCCCTTGGTTTCGCGGTCCATCGGCACAAACCACTGCGGCGTGCAGCGATAGATCACCTTGGCCTTCGAGCGCCACGAATGCGGATAGGAATGCTTGTAGTCGGCACTCGCCGCCACCAGCCCGTCCGCCTCGCGCAGCGCCTCGCAGATCGGCCCATCGGGCGCGTTGAACTTGGGATTGATGACCGAGCCCTGCCCGCCGAGCCATGCCCAATCCTCGCGGTACTTGCCATCGCCCTCGACCGCGAAGACCGGCTCGATCCCGTGCGCCTTGCAGAGCGCGAAGTCGTCCTCCCCATGGTCCGGCGCCATATGGACAAGGCCAGTGCCGCTGTCGGTCGTGACGAAATCACCGGGGAGCAAGGGACGCGGTTTGGCAAAGAACCCGCCGAGTGCGTGCATGGGGTGGCGGGCGATGGTCCTGGCGAGGTCTGAGCCCTTGCCAGACCAAAGCTGCGTAAAGACCGAGGTGCCGCCCAGTACCTTTGCAACTCTCTCGCCGAAAGCTGCGTCTAGAGCGTGAGCGATGAGGAAACGGCGGCCTCCCTCACCTTCCAAGAGTACATATTCAACCTCAGGCCCATAAGCCAAAGCCTGGTTCACCGGGATCGTCCACGGCGTCGTCGTCCAGATCACCGCATGCGCGCCGACCAGTTCGGCAATCGGCGATTCCACGATCTCGAACGCCACGTCGATCTGGGTCGATACGATATCCTCGTACTCGATCTCCGCCTCGGCCAGCGCGGTCTTCTCCACGGGCGACCACATTACCGGCTTCGCGCCGCGATAGAGTTGCCCGCTCTCCGCAAACTTCAGCAGTTCGCCGACGATGGTGCCTTCCGCTTCCGGGTCCATCGTGAGGTATGGGTGGTCCCAATCGCCATTGATGCCGAGCCGCTTCAGTTGCTCGCGCTGCACGTTCACCCAGTTCTGGGCATAGGCGCGGCATTCGGCGCGGAACTCGACCGGCGGGACCTCGTCCTTGTTCTTTTTCTTCT
The DNA here is from genome assembly GCA_947442095.1 of Sphingomonadaceae bacterium. Lineage (GTDB taxonomy): Bacteria > Pseudomonadota > Alphaproteobacteria > Sphingomonadales > Sphingomonadaceae > Novosphingobium. The sequence goes on along the minus strand of CANEVG010000059.1, from coordinate 3,759 downwards.
TGCGGTACTCTTCCTCGACCTTCCACTCGATGGGGAGGCCGTGGCAATCCCAGCCGGGCACATAGGGCGCGTCCTTGCCAGCCAAGCTCTGCGTGCGGCAGACCATGTCCTTGAGGATATGGTTCAGCGCATGGCCGATATGCATGTCGCCATTCGCATAGGGCGGGCCGTCATGCAAAATGAACTTCTCCGCCCCCGCGCGCGTGGTCCGCACCGCGCGATAGAGGTTCTCGTCCTGCCAGCGCGCGAGAATACCCGGCTCCTTCTGGGGCAGGCCGGCCTTCATCGGGAAATCGGTCTTCGGCAGGAAGACGGTCGAGCGGTAGTCTGGGGCGTCGGTCATGATCGGCGGGCCTTAGCCTTGCCGCCGGCTTTGCGCAATTTGGTTCGCGCAGAGACGCTGATACGCAGAGGGCTGCAGCGGCGCAGAGGGGCCGCGCTTATGGCGAAGCCGCTAATTTCAAGATCGGCTGTGTTTGGCGCGAGGGTGCGGTAAAAGATGGGCCTCACGGCTTGACGCACCATCTCTGCGGATCTCTCGCCTCTGCGCGAGACCCTCTTCCTCTTCAGCCCAAAAGCCGCCGCGCCTCGGCGCAGTCCCGCTCCATCTGCGACACCAGCGCGTCGAGGCCATCGAACTTCGCCTCGCCGCGCAGGAAATGGTGGAACGCCACCTCGATTTCCTGCCCATAAAGATCGCCGCTGAAATCAAAGAAATGTGGCTCGAGCAGTTCCTTTGGCGGATCGAAGGTGGGCCGGATGCCGATATTGGCCGCGCCTTGCAGCACGCGGCCATCTGCCAAGCGCCCGGTCACCGCATAGATGCCATAACGCGGGCGCAGATAGCTGCTGATATCGAGATTGGCGGTGGGGAAATTGATCGTGCGCCCCACCTTGTCGCCATGCTGCACCGGGCCGCGGATCGCGAAAGGCCGCGTCAGCAGCCGCGCGGCCGTCTGCGGATCACCGGCTACCAGCGCCTCGCGGATGCGGCTGGATGAGACGACTTCGCTCTCCAGCGTCACCGGCCCGACCGCGCGGGTCGCCAGCCCGCAGCCCGCACCAACGTCAGCCAGCACGCCCACATTGCCGCCGCGCGCCCGGCCGAAGGTGAAGTCCTCGCCCGTCACCACCGCCGCCGCGCCCAGCCGCGCCGAAAGCAGATCGCGCACGAAGGCATCGGCAGGCATCGCCGCCATCGCCGCATCGAACCCAAAGACCAGCATGGCATCCGCCCCGGCCGCCGTGAACAGCGCCTCGCGCTGGTCCAGCGTGGTCAAGCGAAACGGCGGCGCATCGGGCTTGAAATGGCGCACCGGGTGCGGATCGAACGTGGCGATGATCGCAGGTCTGCCCTGTTCGCGCGCCCAGCGCACCGCCTCCCCCGCCACTGCCTGATGGCCGAGGTGAAACCCGTCAAAATTGCCCAACGCGATCACCGCACCGCGCAAGGCTTCGGGCATGGGCTGGCTGGCATGAAGCCGCATCAGGCCGCATCCCGCATAAGCGTCACGAAATCAAAAGCTGGATAGCCATCTGCTGCGCCGTGCGCGTCCCGCGCCGTCTCGCGCCAGGGCGCCGCTGGATAGGGCATGCGCGTGTCCCCGGCATAGTCCCCATGCACTTCGGTTAGCTCGTACCGGTGTGCCAGCGCTTCGAACTGCGCAAACACATCCGCGCCGCCGATCACCGCGACCTCTCCATCACCCGCCAGCGCCAATGCGCCTGCCACATCATGCGCCACTTCAGCCCCCGGCGCAGCCCAATCCGCATCGTGTGTCAGCACGATATGGCGGCGACCGGGCAGCAGTCCCGGCAGCGAGGTGAACGTCTTGCGCCCCATGATCATCGGCTTGCCCATGGTCAGTGCTTTGAAGCGCTTGAGATCGGCGGGCAAGCGCCACGGAAGGGCACCTTTGTCCCCGATAGAGCCATCACGGGCGCGCGCCACGATCAGAAAAATCTCGCGCGCCATCACAGCACCAGCCGCGTCACATGGCCCATCTTGCGCCCGGGCCGCACCGCTGCCTTGCCATAGAGGTGCAAGTGGTTGGCCGGATCAGACAGGATCGCAGGCCAGTCATGCGCCTCGTCGCCAATGAGGTTGTCCATCACCACGCCTGCCGCGCAGAGGTCCGTGGAGCCCAGCGGTAGCCCGCAGATCGCGCGCACGTGGTTCTCGAACTGCGAGGTGAGCGCACCCTCGATGGTCCAGTGCCCCGAATTGTGCACGCGCGGAGCCATTTCGTTGAACACTGGCCCGTCGGCAGTGGCGAAGAATTCCAGCGTCAGCACGCCGACATGCCCGAGCGCATCCGCCACTTGCCGCGCCAGCATCCGTGCCGCTTCCACCTGTTCGCGAACCGCTGTGCCCGCCGGCACCACCGACTGGCTCAGAATGCCTGCCTTGTGCGCGTTCTGAGCGCTATCCCAGAAGCGCACATCGCCATCGGCCCCGCGCACGAGGATGACCGAGAACTCGGCGGCGAAATCGACGAAGCCTTCGTAGACCAGCGGCACGCCGGGCAATTCCAGCCCGTCGGCGTCCGCAGGCGTCATGATGCGCCACTGGCCCTTGCCGTCGTAGCCGTCGCGCCGCGTCTTCAGGATGCCGGGCGTCCCGATCTTCGCGATAGCAGCGGCAAGGTCAGCTGCGTTGTCCACCACGGCCCACGGTGCAGGCCGCCCGCCCAGTTTCTCGACAAAGCGCTTTTCCGCCGCCCGGTCCTGCGCCACTTCCAGCGAACGCGTGCCCGGGTGCAGCGGCACTGCCCGCAGCGGCGCGAGCGGCCCCACCGGCACGTTCTCGAACTCGTAGGTCACCACCGCGCAGTTTGCGGCAAAGCCCGCCAGCGCCTCGGCATTACCCCACCCAGCGCACGTGAACCCGGCGCAGACATCCGCCGCGATGGAGTCCGCCTCGGGCGCATAGACATGGCAACGATAGCCCAGATTGGCCGCCGCAAGCGCGATCATGCGGCCGAGCTGGCCGCCGCCCAGAATGCCGATGGTCTCGTTGGGCGGGATCATGCTGCGCTCACACTGGAAACTCAGCCACAGACGCGGTCTGCGCCGCGCGCCACGCAATCAGCCGCTCGGAGAGGGTGGGATCAGACAGCGCGAGGATCGAAGCCGCCAGCAGCGCGGCATTGGTCGCCCCCGCTGCGCCAATGGCCAGCGTGCCCACGGGGATCCCGCCGGGCATCTGAACGATGGAGAGCAGGCTATCGAGCCCCTTGAGCGCTTTGGACTGCACTGGCACACCCAGCACCGGCAGGTGCGTCATCGCCGCGATCATGCCCGGCAGATGCGCCGCGCCGCCTGCGCCTGCGATGATCACTTGAATGCCCGCCGCCGCCGCGCCCTTGGCAAAGGCCGCCATCCGGTCCGGCGTGCGGTGCGCGGAAACGATGCGGCATTCATGCGCCACGCCCAGCTTTTCGAGCACGGCCGCGCCGTTCTGCATGGTCTCCCAGTCAGACTGGCTACCCATAACGATGGCCACTTTCGGGGCGACCTTTGGCGCTTCACCCATTCTCTGCATCCCTTCTCGATCCGAAGCGCCTCAGCGCTCCGAAAGGTAGTAGCGCTCAATCTCACCCAGATTGTCGTCCAGTTCATAGACGATCGGCTGCCCGGTCGGAATCTCGAGACCAGTGATATCGGCGTCCGAAATGCCTGAAAGGTGCTTCACCAGTGCGCGCAGTGAATTGCCGTGGGCCGAGACGATCACCGTCTCACCGCTGCGCAGCGCCGGGG
>CANEVG010000058.1 GCA_947442095.1 Sphingomonadaceae bacterium | reverse complement strand
GGGGCATGATGGGGCCTCGCTGCAACATCCAGCGCATGCCGCGATCCTGGCTGGATTGCTCGAATGGCTGCATGGGGACGCCGCCGGCTAAGGCCCACTTACCAAGCGGAAGGTAGATTGCATGGCTGATATTGCGGGCAAAAGTATTCTCATTACAGGCGGTGGTTCCGGGCTTGGCGAAGCAATGGCGCGGTATTTCGTGGCGCAAGGTGCCCGCGTCATCATCAGCGGCAGGCGCGCAGGCAGGATCCGCGCGGTGGCGGCCGATATCGGCTGTGCGACGGTGACCGGCGACGTAACCGTGGCGGCTGACCGCGAGGCGATGATCGCGGCAGCCCTGTCCCATGGCGGCAAGCTTGATGTGCTTATCAACAATGCCGGCAATATGTATCGAGGGGCGCTGACAGAACTCGACGAAGCCCAACTGCTTGGGGTCTTCCATTCAAATGTCGTCAGCGCAATGTTGCTTGCGGGCCTTGCCGTGCCGCATCTGGCAGAAACCCGCGGGTCGATCCTGTTCTTCGGATCGAGCCACACGCGGCGGGCCTTTCCCGGCGCATCACCCTATGCTGCCACCAAGGCGGCGGTACAGACCTTGACGCAAGTCCTTGCCGCCGAACTCGGCGATCGGTCGATCCGGGTCAACTGCATCGTCCCCGGCGGCGTGCTCACCGAAATCAACGTGCGCGCAGGCCTCTTGACAGAAGCGGAGGCACGCGAGCGACTGACCGCTATGCTGCCACTGCAGGCGATCGATCACATTGGCCAAGGCATCGACGTAGCCAAGGCCGCCGAATACCTCATCACCGCGCCTTGGGTTACCGGCACAATTCTCGATGTCGACGGCGGCCTTGGCCTTGGCCTGACGCGGGGTTAGCTGCGCAGCAGCCGCCGCGCATTGTCCGCCAGCAATGGCTCCATGCCGTGGGTATCGAGGCTCTGCGGGGCATCCCAACCGGCAAAGTTGGTGCCATAGACGAGCCGTTCCTGACCGACCCGCGCGATGAGCAGATCGAGCGACTGATCCTCGTGCATATGGATGTCGTACCAGATGCGCTGCAAGGCTTCTTCGAACCGGCCCTCGGGCCGCAGATGCTCCGGCACCCAAGCGCGTTTGTGCGCAGCGTGGCGCAGACGCCCCCACAGCAAGCTGATCGCGCCCCCGCCGTGGCTGATGCAGATGTCGAGGGCAGGATGGCGGTGCAGCACCCCACCGAACAGCAGGGTGGCGAGCGCAACCGTTTCCTGCATCGCGAAGCCGACCGTGATGTCGAGCTCGAACAGGCCGAGAGAGGCCGGACCGGACGGTCCGTCAATACCCGCCGAGGCCGGGTGGATGAACAAGGGCACGTCCAACGCGCTCACAGCGTCATAAAACGAATCCATCACTGCATCAGAGAGCCCATGGGGCATGTCCGCGCCAATATAGGCGGCGCGAAACCCAAGCTCGCGCACCGTACGGCGCAGCTCTGCGATAGCTGCGCCCACATCCTGCATCGGCAGCGCAGCGGCGGCACCGAGCCGATCCGGAAACTGCGCCACGACAGCCGCCAGCGCATCATTATGGACACGGCAGAAACGGATCGCCTCGTCGGCAGGAATGTAATGGAAATAGGTGAGCGGATTGGGCGAGAGCAACTGCCAGTCGATACCGATCCGGTCCATCGCGGCGATGCGCAGGGCCGGATCCATGAACGGGCTGCCGCGATACCGCACCCCGCGTAGGCGATAGTCCCCGATGCGAAACACCGGAACTCCATCGGCCTCCGCGTAAAGTTCCGGCCCGAAAGCCCCAGCCCCGCCAAAGGTTTCCTCCAGCACGGCATGGGCGTGAATATCGATGACGCGTGCGTCGGCCAGGCTCATGTCAGGCATACCCCCTGTTTGCACCGCCATCGACGGCAATTGCGGTCCCCGTGACATAGCTGGCTGCCGCGGACCCCAGAAACACGATCATGTTGGCGATTTCATCCGCTGCGGCAAAACGGCCGAGCGGAATATCGGCCAGAATGGCATCGCGGGCCGGATTGGGCGCATCGCGGCGGCCAAGCAGCCCGGCAATCCGACCAGTTTCGGTCCATCCCGGGCAAACTGTATTGACCAGCACATTGTCGGCTGCGACCTGCTCCGAAAGCGTCTTGGCCCAGCCGAGCACCGCCATGCGAACGCTGTTGGAGAGCGTGAGGCGCGGGACAGGCTGCTTGACGCCGAACGAGGAGATATTGATGATCCGCCCCCAGTGCTGCGCCTGCATCGCAGGCAGCACCGCGCGGGTCATCCGCACGACCGACATCAAGGTCAGATTGACCGCATCCTGCCAGTCTTGATCCGCCAAATCCTGAAACAGCCCGGGCGGCGGGCCGCCGGCGTTGTTGACCAGAATATCCACGGGTCCGAGCCGGGTCGCCACATCGTTGCATACCCGTGCGATATCATCAGCATTGGTCACGTCGGCCGCGATGGCCAGAGAGCCAGGCATGAGCGCACTGGCCGCATCGAGCCGGGACTGGTCACGCCCACAGATCGCGACCTGCGCGCCTTCGGCATGGAACCCCCGCGCCGCGGCGAGGCCGATGCCCTGGCTTCCGGCGCTCACCAACACAGTCTTTCCCTCAAGTCCCAGTTTCACAGCGCGCCTCCCTTTCATCAATATGCTTCACGCCAGTTGCGCAAGATAGCTCGCCAGATCGAAGTAATCGCGCCATTCGCGGATGAGCCCGCCGCGCACCCGGAACGTACCCATCACCGGCAAAGTCACCATCCGCCGCCGCACGGTCATGCGGTCGATCCGTTCGGTAAGGACTTGCTCACCGTTTGCGGCAACGGCGCGTACCTCCCAGACGCAGTGCTCGAAAGGACCTGCCGCGCGTAAATAGCGCTCGACCGCAGCGAGGCCCGACAATTCCGCCATAGGAATGTTGTGATAAACGATATCTTCGCCAAGATGGCTGATCACCCGGTCCATGTCAGGGCCGGCCCACGCGCCGCAAAACGACAAAACCGTCGCCATGGGCGAGGATTTTTCGTCTTCCGACAATGGCATGGCCCTTTTCTCGCCCATCTTGCAATCCAGCCGAACACTTGACATGACGCTCCAGCTTTGTGAAGTATCGAAATAAATATAAAGAACAGGTCCCCGGGAGGAACAGCCCGCCATGCAAGCACCAGCAACACCATCTGCGAAGCCGGATCACAAATCGAGCTGGAGAGGCTGATCACCTCGCGCCTCGAAGACAAGTTCCTGAACGAGATTGGCCATGTGCTGCCCGCTGCCGATGTACCTGGGCTGCCAGTATGACATTGCTTTAGAAGGGCTTGGCGCGGTGACGATCACAACAGTCGGACAAGCTCTTTGAGCGCAACAGGCAGCCTTGCCGAACTGAAGACCGGATGGCGGCTGCTCGCCGCTTGCTCGCTCGGCATTGCCGGCAGCGCGATCGCCGTTCCCTATTATACCATCGGCGCGATCACCAAGCCGGTAGCGCTGGCTACCGGCTGGGCGCGCGCCGACATCCAGTTTGCCATTGCCTTCAGCTCGGGGATCGGCGCGCTGACCGCGCCGGTTACTGGCTGGATGATCGACCGCTTCGGCGTCCGCGCTGTCGCATTGCCAGGCTTCCTCGGCGTTGCGCTAGGCATGGCAATCGCCGGATCGGCGCAATCGATCTGGACTTTCTATGCCGGCTTCGCGCTGGCCGCGATCCTGGGAGCAGGCACAAATCCGGTGCTTTGGTCCAAGGTCGTGACCGCCAGCTTCGACAAGGCCCGAGGGACCGCGCTGGGCCTCGCGCTAGTGGGCACGGCGCTTTCGGCCATCGCCCTTCCGTTCGTGGTGACGGTGCTGATCGAACGGTTCGGATGGCAGCGCGCGCTAGCTTTGGTTGGCTTGCTGCCGGTCCTGATATCGCTGCCGGTTGCCATGCTCTGGCTGAAGCCAAAGCCTGCCGTCCGAGCAGTTGAAGGGACGCGCACAGATAGCAAGGCCATCAACATAAGCGTTCGCGCAGCCCTTCGCGGATACCGGTTCTGGGTCCTCGCGGCATCGGTTCTTTGCAGCTACCTCGCGGTGTCCGGCGTCTTGGCGGGCCTGGTGCCCGCGTTCACCGATCGCGGACTTCCGCCTGCTACCGCCGCCGCGCTCGCCGGAACGGTGGGCTTGGCGATGGTGCCGGGGCGCATTTTGGTTGGGATCGTGATCGACCGGATCTGGGCACCCGGCGTCGCTTGCGCAATCCTGCTGCTGCCTGCGGCGGCCTGCATAGTGCTGGCGGGCACGTCCCAAATCGCCGTGCTGGCAGCGTGCTGCATGACACTCGGCCTTGCGGCGGGCGCGGAGCTTGATCTGCTGGCCTTCCTGACCGCGCGCTATTTCGGCCTCGCGCACTTCGCCAGGATCTATGCTTTGCTTTACGCCGGACTTGCCACGGGTAGCGCACTCGCCCCGGCCCTGTTCTCACTGATCCGTGACCGCACGGGCTCGTATCAGGCAAGTTTCCAGACATCGGCGCTACTCTTCGTTGCTGCAGCCGTGTTATTGCCCCTGCTGGGGAGCTATCCTAGCGGACATGACGATGACCAAAACTCTCAAACCGAACCTCTCACCACTCCCGCATAACCCGGACAATCAGCAGGCAACCTTGCCGATGCTGGTCGATCGCGTGTCGTTCATGATCCATCGCATCGGCGAGCACATGGCGCGCATCTGCAATCCGTGGTTTCAGGAATGGGGCCTTGATCTGGTCACATCGCGCATGATGGTGGCGCTGCTCGAACGCGAAACTATGACGGCGGGAGAAATTGTTAAGATCATGGCCTTGCCGCAGTCAACGATCTCGCACCAGCTCAAGCGGCTTGAGGGTCTCGGCTATCTGACCCGGACGGTTGGCGCTGATGATTCACGCATCGTCGTTGCCCGCCTGACCGAGCGCGGCCTCGATGTCGCGCAGCGATCAAACCAGCTCAGTCGGACAGTCGTGACGCAACTGGTCTCGGCCATCGGAGAGGATGATCTGGACCGGGTCCGCGCAGCACTCAAGCGCGCAGATGTTGCGCTCGAGGCCATGTTTGACGCAACCGCTGCAAGTGCGCCTAGATCACGGCGCAAGCGCCAAAGTGCTGACAAGGCGCGCTCCGAAAACCCCCACTGATGGCTAACGAGGCAACCCTTCAGCGCAGCATGAAGACCGCACCAGCCACAGCGGCCAAGCCAAGGCCAGCAAGAATAAGCCACTGACGCGTGCCGCTGCGAACGATTGCTTCTGCGATCGCACCTGCTTGCGGTGCCGCAGCCTTCGGCGCTGCGCTATCTTCCCCATCGGCCAGAACCGCCGCGAACTTTCCAAAAAAGTCATCGGCCATGGACTTGGCCGTGCCTTCAACCAGGCGCGCACCCATCTGGGCCAGCTTGCCGCCGATCTGGGTTTGCGCAACATAACTCAGCGCCGTGCCGCCGCCGTCCCGGGGCTCCAGCGTCACCAAAGCGTTGCCCTTGGCAAAACCGGCTACCCCCCCCTGCCCTTCAAACTCCATCTTGCAGGAGCGCGGCGCATCGATCTCTGTCTGCCGCATGGTCCCAGCGAACCGCGCACTCACGGGGCCAATCTTTGTGGCAACTTTGCCGGCAAATTCGGTCTCGCTGGTCCGCTCGAGCGCCTCGCACCCCTTAAGGCAGGCTTTGAGCACTGCGGTGTCGTTGATCGCCGCCCATGCCGCCTCCGGCGAGCACGGCAAATCATAGCGCCCAGTGATTTCCATTACTGTGCAATTCCCTGATTTAGGAAGGTATTCACGCCATCTGCGTCAATGCGCGGCGGGTGATCACCTTGGCAACATGACGGCGATAATCGGCGGAACCATGAATGTCTCCGGTGAAATTCGCAAGGTCGAGCGGGACGGTGTCCAAGCCGTCAACACCTGCCCCGCGGTCGAGATGCCGCTCAGCCTCGTGCCAGCGGAACACTCCGTTCCCACCTCCGATGATCGCGATCCGGTGCTCATCAGACGCCAGCCGCGCCGCGAACACGCCGACCAAGGCAAACCGCGAGGCGGGATTGCGAAACTTGAGATAACAGGCCACGGCGCACGCAGGGAAGTGGACGGCGGTAACGATCTCGCCCGGCTCCAGCGCAGTGGCAAACATGCCGGCGAAAAAAGCCTCCGCGTCAAGCATGCGCAGGTTGGTTTGCACGCGCGCACCCAGCGCCAGGACCGCGCTGGGATAGCAGGCAGCCGGATCGTTGTTCGCGATCGATCCGCCGATGGTGCCGCGGTGGCGAATCTGGGCGTCACCAATCCCCCCTGCCAGCGCAGCAAGCGCAGGAAGGTGGGCTCGCACGACGGGACTAGCGGCAACTTCGGCGTGGGTCATGCCCGCACCGATCTCGATGCCTGCGCCTATCGTGCAAATCTGGCGCAAGTCATCAAGCCGCGCAATATCGACCAACTGGGAGGGTGCGGCAAGGCGCGCGCGAAGTACGGGCATCAAGGTCTGCCCGCCGGAGACTAGCTGCGCCAGATCGTCCTGCTGCAGCAATTCAAGCGCCTTAGCGAGCGTGGCCGGGCGGCTGTAGCCAAGATCGTACATCAGGACACCTCTCGCGCGCGGCACAATTGCCAGATCTTTTCAGGCGAAGCGGGCATGTCGACGTGGTCAACCCCCAGCGCATCGCAAACCGCGTTAATCACCGCAGGCGGCGCACCGATCGCGCCAGCTTCGCCGCAGCCTTTCATGCCAAGCGGGTTGACCGGTGTCGGCGATGGCCAGAAGCATAGACCGAACTCGGGTAGACTATCCGCGCGGGGCATGCCGTAGTCCATGTAAGACGCCGTCATCAGTTGAGCGTTGTCCGGATCGTAGATCGCGTTTTCCCACAAAGCCTGCGCAATCCCCTGGGTCACGCCGCCGTGTACCTGTCCTTCGACGATGAGCGGGTTCGCGACATTGCCGAAGTCGTCCGCCGCGTTGAATGCGACGACTTCGACAACCCCGGTTTCCGGATCGATCTCGACCTCGCAGACATGGACACCGGCCGGGTAGGTGAAGTTGGGCGGATCGAAAAAGCTGGTCGCGACAAGTCCTGGCTCGATCTGGTCGGTGGGAAAGCTCGCAGCACCGTGCGCTGCCTGCGCCATCTCCACAAAAGCCACCGTCCGGTTGCTGGCTGCGCTCGAATAAATGCCGTCTGCGAACACCACGTCCGCAAGATTGACTTCGAGCATGTGCGCCACGATCGCGCGGCCCTTGGCGACGATCTTGTCGCAGGAGTGAACCGCCGCCGACAGCCCGACAGACGCACGCGACCCATATGTCCCGGTGCCCGCCTGAATTCGGTCAGTGTCGCCCTGGACAACGTTGATCGAGTCCATCGGCACGCCGAACCGCTCTGAAACAATTTGGGCGTAGACCGTCTGATGGCCCTGCCCGTGGTTGTGCGCGCCAGTCAGAACCTCGATCGAACCGCCCGGCTGCACCCGAATTTCACACGATTCCCACATGGCTCCGCCACCGCCAAGACTTGCGAGCAGCTTCGAAGGGCCGATGCCGCAAGCCTCGACATAGGCGGATAAGCCAATCCCGCGCAGCTTGCCTCGGGCCTGTGATTCAGCCTTACGCGCCTCGAAGCCGGCATAGTCCGCAAGCCCCAGCGCCGCATCGAGACATCCCTCGTAATCACCGCTGTCATAGCAATAGATCAGCGGTGTCTGGTACGGGAACTCCCGGATGAAATTGCGCCGCCGGATTTCCGCCTGATCAACTCCGATCTCGCGCGCAGCAAGATTGGCGAGCCGTTCGATGAGATAGGCGGCTTCGGGTCGCCCGGCGCCTCGATACGCATCGACCGGGCAGGTGTTGGTATAAACGCCCTCGACCCGGGCATGGATCGCAGGGATGGCATACTGCCCCGAGAGCATCGTGGCATACATGTAGGATACCACCAGCGCGTTCGAGGTGGAGATGTAGGCGCCGAGGTTGGCCAGCGTGTGAACCCGCAGACCAAGAAAACGGCCATTGTCGTCCATCGCCAGTTCGGCCGTGGTCAGGTGATCGCGGCCATGCGCATCGGTGAGAAAAGATTCGCTGCGCTCAGCGGTCCACTTCACCGGACGGTCAAGCATCTTGGCGGCAAACGCCACCGCGAACTCCTCGGCATAAGCCGGCGCTTTCGATCCAAAACCACCGCCGACATCGGGCGAGACGACGCGCAGATTGTTTTCCGAGGGCAGCCCCAACATGATCGCGAAAAACCCGCGCATGCCGATCGGGTTCTGGTGTGTCAGATAAATCGTCATTGCCTCGTCAAAGGCAGACCATTGCACGTTGATGGCGCGCGGCTCGATCGCATTGGGAATGAGCCGATTGTTGCGAAGGCTGAGCGTGACGCGCCGGGTGGCACCAGCAAACGCAGCTTCGACTGCGGCGCTGCTCCCGATCTCCCATTCAAATGCACGGTTTTGCGCAATGCCGTCATGCAATTGCGGCGCGTCATCGGCAATCGCCGCCGCGAGATCGACGACGGTCGGCAACTCCTGATACTCGACCAGCACTGTGTCTGCCGCATCGCGCGCCTGATCCCGTGTTTCGGCAATCACCAGTGCAACGGGTTCACCCACGAACCGGATTGCATCCACCGCCAGCGCATGATGCAGCCCGACCCGGGCGGGCGTGCCATCAATCGAGCTCAGGTTCCAGCCCGATGGCAATGGCGGCAATCCTGCGTCGGCCAGTTCGCGTCCGGTGAGAATGCGGATTACACCGGGCATGTCCTGCGCAGACGCAAGGTCGATACCCGCAATCGTCGCATGGGCGTAAGGCGAACGGACAAACGCGGCATATGTCTGGCCAGGGAACACCAGATCATCGACGAACCGGCCGCGCCCGGTGATCAGGCGTGCGTCCTCGACCCGCTTGACCGACTGGCCAAATTTCCCGTTCGCAACCGTTTCGTTCATGCCATTTCACCCATGCGTTCAGCGCCTGCACAAACCGCCTTGATGATGTTGTGATAGCCGGTGCACCGGCAAAGATTGCCTTCGAGTTCCGCGCGCACTGTCGCCTCATCCGGACGTCCGTGACGGTTGACGATATCGATCGCCATCATGATCATACCTGGCGTACAGAAGCCGCATTGAAGCCCATGAAAATCGTTGAAAGCCGCCTGCATCGGATGCAATTCGCGCCCGCTCGCCAGCCCCTCAATGGTCAGGATATCACAGCCTGCGGCTTGCACGGCGAGGATAGTGCAACTCTTCACCGCTTTGCCATCGACATGCACGGTGCACGACCCGCATTGGCTGGTATCGCAACCGATGTGGGTACCGGTGAGGCGCAGATGATCGCGCAGGGCATGCGTCAGCAAGGTCCTGCCATCCGCTTCCACTTCGACATTCCGGCCATTGACCCGCAGTTCAATCCTGCTCATCCTCATCCCCACCTGCTTCCATGTTCGTATCCGGTACTGCCGCCGCGCAGTGCGTCCCTGTTGCGTAAAGGAGAGCAAAGCACCTAGGCCGACCAAGCTCTCTGGATACTGCCACGCCTTCCTCCGCCACGCCAGAGGAAGGCGTCTCCAGCATCAAGCGCCGCCAGACCAAGCAAGGTTTGCGAGCAAGCGCTTGACAGTCAAGAGACTGAAAAAGCCCACGCCCCCAAACCCCCATCGTTCAGAACTTGACCTCAAACTCCACGCCGAAGATCGTCGGGGCGTTGATAGTGCCAAACGTAAACAGTGCAAAAGTCGGAACTGGCGTGGTGCTAGCTGCCGTCCTGCCGAATGTCGTACCGGCGTCCAGCACATGCAGGAAGTGATCCTCGCCGGTCAGGTTGCGCCCAAAGGCCGAGATCTTGAACCGGTCGATCCGGTAAGAGATCGCAGCATTGAGGTCGCCAAACGCATTTACAATGCCCGGGTTGTTGGCGTGCGTATTGACCGTGTTTCCGACTATCGAATAGCTGCTCTTGAAGTTGTAATTTGTGTTGAAGGTCAATGTGCCCTTCTCGCCAACGGGCAGTTCATAATTCAGGCTCGCGTCGCCGGTCCATCTTGGTGCACGACGCAGCAGGAAATCGGACTTGTCGATCGGACCGAGGCCGCCTTGGTTCGGCCCGTCGAGCAGCGTCCCCAGATCGAAATAGCTGTCGTACTTTGCGTCAAGATAGCCCAGATTGAAACCGAGCGTCAGGCCATTGATCGGGCGCAACTTCGATTCAATCTCCAGCCCCTTGATGGTGGCTGACGCTGCGTTTTGCACAACGGTCACGGTTGCGCCAGCAGGATCGGGGAATACCACATCCTCCTGCTTTTGCAGGTATTTGGTATGAAACAGCGAAACATTGACCTGCGCGCGGCGGTCCAAAAATTCGCTCTTGAAGCCAAGTTCGAAATTGCGGACCTTTTCGGGATTGTACGGCCCAAGCGTGAGGACATTGTTGCCGCGTCCATTGAACCCGCCGGACCGGAAGCCTTCGGAGTAGCTGGCGTAAACCAGCACGTCCTCCCCGGGATTGTAGCTGATACCGATCTTGGGTGTGAATTTCTTCCAGGTATCGCGTCCGGTTGCGTCCACAGCTGACCCTGGGATATCATTGCTGAATCCCGGCGCGTTGCGGCGGACTGAACTGCAATCACCATATGAAACCAGGTAGGCGCGCGCCGAAACAGGGCCCTGCCCGAGCCCGCCGCAGGCGTTCTTCTCGTCAACCAGATAGCGTCCGCCAAGGGTCAGCGTGAGACGATCGAACATTTCCCAGTCGACTTGCGCAAACGCGGCGTAGCTTTTGGCTCTTTGCTGATAATCAGTGCCGCCCACTTCCCCACCAAAGAAGTAGGTCCGCTGGTTGATGTTGTAATCACTGCTATAATAGTAGAGCCCGGATACAATCTTGGCGTTTCCGATCTCACCCTGATACCGCAACTCGGCAGAAAACTGGCTGATCTGCTGTGGTCTCTCGGTGTTGAACAGCGAAGCGGCGACGCCGTCAAATTCCTGGATCGCGTTCTCGTTGGTGTCACGATAGTTCAAAACAGCGTTCAGTTGATGGTCGTCTGCAATGACGAACGTGCCATTGGCGGTGATTGAGTGCGTATCGAGAGAGGCCTTTTGGTCCAGCGAGGTGGTCGGACGCCGGTGATAATTGCTGTCGGATGCGGGTCGGCCGAGCCCAAACGGACCGAGCGAACCAAACAACTCATTTGGCTCGGTCAGCGAAGTGACTGGACGTGTCGGCGAACGGTCCCGAATATAGTCGTAGCTTACATTTAGCTCGTTACCGCCGCCGAAATCGAACAGAAACTGGGGGCTGATCATCAGCAGCTTATTGTCACCCTCGCGCTTGTTCCGGGTCACATTGTAAAAATAACCGCCGCCATTCAAATTGACAACGGCAACTTTCGCGCTGAGCACATCGCCGATTTTGGGCAGGTTTAAAACGCCCTTGATATCAAACTGCTCAAACCGGCCATAAGTAAATGAAACTTTACCGCCCAATTCACCGGTCGGCTTGGCGCGCTGGATATGAAGCAATCCGCCAATCGTGTTGCGGCCAAAAAGCGTGCCTTGCGGGCCGCGCAGAACCTCGATTGTCGCAGCGTCGTAGACCGTCAGCAACGCGCCAGTGGTTGAGGCGAGGTAAACCCCGTCGAGGAACACCCCAACCGGGGGATCGAACGACTTCTCGACATCGTTGAGTTGGATGCCGCGGATCGAAATCGCCGCGGTGCCGTTACCCAGCACTGGGTCAATGATCAGATTTGGCGCAATGCTGCCTAAATCCATGATATCGCGTGAATACTTCTGCTCGATCAGTTCCGCGTTCAGAGCGGTAACCGGTATGGCTACGTTCTGGACATTTTCAGCCCGGCGGTTGGCCGTTACGATGATTGCCGAAAACCCTTCGACAGAACCGTCGGCCATGCTTTCGGTGCGAGGGTCCTGCGCAGCAGCAGTTTCCTGCGCTAGGGCTGCTTGCGGCAGAATAGCGCTTGCAAGCGCAAGGAAGCTCCCGCCCCTAAGGCAACGTGTTGTAATCATTTCCCTCTCCCAGACCCTTGGTTGTCCTTGCAGGACGCCCGCGCTTCTTTTTTCATCGCGGCACAGGTCGGGTTCCCGACTCACCACTAGTATCGATATCGATGCAATTATATTGATATCGAAGCAAATGGTTTCTGCAAGCGATCATTCCCGCCCGGACGGGTGTTTCCACCTTTTCAAACGATCGTTGAGAGCTTTTCCCAGCCGGGCAGCTGCCTGATTAGATTGACAGACCTCTTCGGGGTACACTTCTGTCAGAAGCGGCAGATCGCGTTGACCGATCTCAACGACCGGCTCTTTGGTTGCGCACTGCCGGCTTTTGGCTAGATTGCCCCGAATACGGTCATAGAAACACTGAACCACCAAGCTGATGGACGGCGCATCACAGACCGGCTGGATGCGCCCAGTGGAGTCCCGTCAGCTTTATTGAGCTCTTTCATTCACGACGGTTCCCGACTGACAGTCGCCGTGGAACGATCGAAGACGGACTTTCCGGACACGATAACTGAACGGTCATTCCTAGCTGCAATCGCAATGTGCACCGGAAGGCCATCCGGCTGATTGCCAAGAGCGTTAGAACCGGAGAAACTGAGCGCGTTGAGCTTGCAATTGGTCGGGTCGGCCAAACGGCCGGGCCAAGGCGGTGTCT
>CANEVG010000057.1 GCA_947442095.1 Sphingomonadaceae bacterium | reverse complement strand
CAGCTGAAAGCGCAGGCGCTCGACAAGCTGCGCAGCGCGCTGGGAGAAGAGTTCGATATTCTTTGAGGTCTTGCACGCCCTCTCCAAGCGGTTTAACCGTTCGCTTAAAGGAGAGGCAAGGCATGAAAATCGATAACAACACGGCTGCGGTTGTCACGGGCGCCGCATCGGGGCTGGGCCGCGCGACGGCGGAGGCATTGGCGGCTGCAGGCGCAAAAGTCGCGATTTTCGATGTGAACGAGGACGCGGGGCGCGAAGTTGCCACTGCCATCGACGGGCTGTTCGTGCGCGTCGATATCACCAGCGAAGAGTCGGTTGTGGCAGGCCTTGCCGCTGCCCGCGCCGCGCATGGGCAGGAGCGCGTCTGCGTGCACTGCGCGATGACCAGCCGCAAGGGCAAGACCATCAGCCGCAACCGCGAGACCGGCGAGTTCACCCGGCTTTCGACCGAGGATTATGCTTATGCCGCCGAGGGCATCCTCGTTTCCAGCTACCGCATTGCCAGCCTGTCCGCGCTGGGCATGGCGGCGCTCGATCCCATGGAAGACGGCGAGCGCGGGTTGATCGTGCTGACCGCTTCGGTCGCGGCGCAGGATGCGCAGATCGGGCAGGTCGCCTATGGTTCGCTGAAGGCGGGCGTGGTCGGGCTGGTGCTGCCGATGGCGCGCGATCTGATGGACCTTGGCATTCGGGTCAACGCGATCCTGCCGGGCATTTTCGATACGCCGCTGCTGGGCCGCCTGCCGGAAAAGGTGCTGGACGGGCTGAACGCTTCGGTCCCGTTTCCCAAGCGCCTCGGCCGGCCCGAGGAATACGCCAGCCTTGCGATGGAACTGGTGCGCAATTCCTATTTCAACGGGCAGGCGATCCGGCTCGACGGCGCGATCCGCATGGCGCCGAGGTAGGGGCCTGCTACGCGCCTGCGTTGGGTGTGTGGTCTTCCGGGTGCAGGATGGACTGCCCGATATCGAGGCGCTTGCCGTCGGTGATGATCACCTTGTCGCCCAGCGTGGCGATGCCGAAAAGGCGCTTGGCGAACTCGTCGGGCACCCCGATGCAGCCGTTGGTGGCAAAGCCGCGCTCCACCTTGCTGCCGTGGATAGCAACGCCGTCGGCGGTCAGGCGCATCATCCAGGGCATCGCCGCGTCATATATGTTGGAGACGTGGTCGGCGTCCTTCTGGGTGACCGGGAACACGCCGGTGGGAGTGGGCTTCTCGCCATAGCCCTTGAGGATCGCGGCTGCGCCAATCTCGTGACCATCGCGGAACACCGAGATCGTGCGTGCCTGCAGATCGACCGTCACCACGATTGGACCTGTGCTGGCGGCGCTCTCGTCCCAGAAGAACTGACCGAACTTGATCGGTTCGTTGATCTTGAGGATCGACTTGACCACGAAGGGGCTATCCACTGGAGCCGGTGCCAGGATCGCGTTCGGGGCGGCGACTAGCAGCGGCTTGGGGGCCGCCGGCGCGGCACGGGCCTCGGCCCCCGCTCCACCGAACATCACTTGCGCCATATCCTTGCCTACATGAAACGCCAGCAGCGAGGCGAGCGACATGGCGATGAAGCCGAGCGGTGCGCTGATCGAGCGGGTGCGAAGCAGGTTGACCAGGGACTGGAATGGCATCAGCGGCGCTCCTTTCCCTTTCAAAATAGCGTAAACGCCGAGGGAAGCGAGCGCCATTCCAGCCGCGTCCCGCCCAGGGACGCCGGGGCTTCTGCGCATTAAGAGGCATGGTTTATAGCGCTGCGTTTCGGACAGCGCGGCACCGGTCCTCTCCCCTGCCCGGCCACCCATTCAGGATACTCTTGCGGGTGGCCCACGTTTGAACAGGGGGCGGGGGAGAGGGCCGGTGCCGCACTGAACTTCGCATCTCGCGAAGTTCTAAAAGGGCTCAGGTTTCGCGCACCTCGATTGCCAGATGGCGCAGATCGGCCTGGCCGAAGCTGGTGAGGAAGCTGGTGTCCGCAGCATCGCGCCCCACCGCGATCCGCGCAAACGAGGTGGCATCGGCCATGCCCGTCGGGTCGACCACACGCCAATCGCCTACGCCAGCGGCATCCGCCAGCCACACTTCGGCGACCGCGTGGAAATCCTGCGGCTTGACCTTGGCGCCGTAGCCGCTGGTAAAGCGTGCCGGGATGGCGGCGGCGCGGGCAAAGCAGATCAAGGTGTGAGCATAATCGCGGCACACGCCGCGCCGTTCGACAAAGCTGTCAATCGCGGTGGTGGAGGCATCACTGGTGCCGGGCACATAGCGATAATGCCCGGCGATCCAGGCGGCCATTGCGGCGATTTTCGCGCCGCCTTCGGTTTCGGCGAATTCTTCATCGACAAACGGCGAGAAGCGGCTGGCGGGGCAATAGCGCGAATCCATGAGATAAGGCACTGCCTCGCCCGGCAAGCGGTGCGGCGGCACGGCGGTGAGGGCGGGAAGCGGCGTCTTCTGGCGCAGCACTTCGACCTCGGCGTTATAGGTCACTGCGCAATCGCCTTCCTGATGGAGCCAGATCCGTTCCCCGATCCCATCCTGCGCTGGTACCCGGGCGAAATGGCTGGTGGGCGTGCAATCGAGCGCGCTCGACAGGAGCCGCTGGCCATCTGCCGCTGCAGCCTCGATCTGTAGGAGAATGTCGGTCGGCCCCTTGCAGTGCCAGGCCAGACGCGTCGCAATGGTAAGGTGCATGGGGTATCCGGGGCGGAGGCCGGAAAGGCCGCTGCACCAAAGTGGATAGGCTGCGTTTCAGGACGATGAAAGGTTGGATGTGCTAAAGGGCGGATGATGACGCAGATATATGCATGGCTGGAAGCCGAAGCGCCTTGGCTGGGCCACCTCTCGCCCCTGTTTGCCGCGACGTGCGCGGCGCTGGTGCTGATCGTGGTGGGCGGTGCGCTGCTTTCCCGTCTGCCCAGGCTAGGCGGCGCTGTGCGGCTCGGCGGCAATGTGCTGCTGCTCGCGGTGTTCGGCCTCGCCGTGCTGCGCTTCGTGCGGATGGACCCGTCGTTCGATGCCGCGCTGCATGCCGTCGGCGCGCAGCCGCAGACGGTTTCGGGCGGCGAGACGCGCATTCCGCTCAGTCCTGATGGGCACTACTGGATCACCGCCCGCCTCAATGGCACGCGTCTGCGGTTGATGGTCGATACGGGCGCGACGGTGACCGCGATTTCGCAGGACTTGGCCGAAGCGGCGGGGATCGAGCCTGATCCCCTTCAGGGCGATGCCACGGTGGAGACCGCAAACGGCACGGTGATGGCAGCCCCGGCGCGCATTGCCAGCCTGCGCTTCGGCTCGATCGCGGCGCGGGACCTTGCCGCCATCGTGATGCCGGGGGCGAACGGCCCCAATGTGCTGGGCATGAATTTCCTCACGCGGCTGAAGGGCTGGCGGGTGGAAGACGGCGTGTTGATCCTGACCCCGCGAAAGCCGCAGCCGGATGCGGACGCAGCGGCGATCTAGATTTTCCACCATGTCAGCTGCCGCCACAGGCCTTCCAGCGGGCCGATGCCGAAGCGGGCGAGCCATGGCTTTGGCCAGACCAGCATGGCCGCCCAGCCGAGCAGCAAGAACAGCGGCAGAAGCCCGCGCGGCAGGGTGCCGCCTAGGGCTAGGCCCCAGCCGGAAAACAGCGCGGTCATCATGACGGTGGTGCCGATATAATTGGTGAAGGCGCAGCGCCCCGCAGCGGCGAGGTGTTGCGCCGCCGCGCTGCTGGCCAGCCTTGGCCAGAGCAGCAGCAGCGCGGCGAGATAGCCGAAAGCCATCAGCAGATGCGGCAGGGCTGCGAGCGAACCCATCATCGCAAACATCGCGCGCAGCGGGAACTGGTGCGTCCAGCTCCAGCCGATAAGCGCAAGGCTCAGCGCGCCACCGGCACCGGTTCCGATCACGGCGATCCGGCGCAGCGTGCGTTCGCTCCATTCGCCCGTGAACAGGCCGCTGCGCAGGGCGGCCATGCCAAGCAGGATCAGCGGGAAGGTTTCGGCAAAAGTTGCGCCCGCGGTTTCAAACGGCAGGAACGGGGCCGCAGTGAAGCGCAAGTGCAGCGCATCTAGAAACCCGGCGTTCAAGATGCGCATGTCCGCGCTGATCGAGACTGCGATGCGGCCCATCATCGCTGCCTGTTCGGCCACTTCAGCGGGGCTGCCGCGTCCGGCCAGCACGCGCTGCTCGGCCGCGATCCCGGCAATATCGCTTATCGCATCGAGGCCGTGGCTGACCAAGAACAGCACCAGCGCAGCGGCTGCGAGCGGTGCGGGTTCCAGCCGCCGCAGCGAAAGCGCCATGAGCCCGCAGACCGCATAGGGAAACAAGATATCTCCCCACCAAAACAACAAGTAGTGGGCATAGCCGAACAGCGCGAGCCAGCAGAGCCGCCGGGCCTGCACCCAATCAGCATGCGCCCCGCGCCGATCTGCCGCCTCGGCAAACAGCACCATGCTCGCCCCGAACAGCAGCGTGAACAGGCCGCGCATCTTGCCTTCGAACAACACATAGGCCGCCGCAAACCAAAGCGTGCCGCCGGGATCAGGGCGCGGAAGCAGCGGACTGAAGCTGGCGAGTGTCGGCCCCCAGAAACCGGTGACGTTGATAGCAAGGATGCCGAGCACGGCGACCCCGCGCACGAAATCTATCCCGGCAATGCGCAGACCGGGTGTGTCCGTAGCGGTCAGGCGCTCAATGGCTGGTCACCAGGCAGGCAAAGCCGCCGGCCTTCAGCGCAGCACAGGCCCGCTGTGCGCCGGCCTGCGAATAGCCCGTTGCCAACAGACGGGCGACCGGGCTGCCCACATCGGCGCGAGCATGGCCTGCGATCTCTGGCCGGCCGCGCACCCGGGCCCACATTGCATCGGCATTCGACTTCATCCCGAACGCACCAAGCTGGACGCGCCATGGGCCGCTATCCGCAGCAGGCTTGGTAGCAGCAGGCTTGGAGACCGTCGGTTTGGGCGCAGTCTGCCGGGGCGGCTGCGCCGCGGGCGTTGCAGGTCGCGGCATTGCGGCGGCATAAATCTGGTCTTCGGGGGCCGGTTCTTCGATGCCAGTGCCGTCGGCTGCCACTGGGGCAGATGGCGGCAGATCGACGCGCTCGATCGGTGTGGCCGTGGGTAGCGGCGCGGGCGCAGGTGTTGGGGAAACGGGGCGGGGCGGGGCAGGCTGTGTCGGCCCGCCGCTGATCCCCAGATCGGCGGCGGCGAGCTCCCGTCCGCGCGTGTCGGCAGCTTTCTGATCCAGCTCGCTGGCCAGGCTAACGCCCATCTGGCGCTGGGCCAGCGGGATCGTCTCGTTCATCGTGGCGAGGCTGGTCACCGCCTGCGGCAGGCCAGTCGCCGCCGCGCGGCTGATCAGCGCATAGGCGCGCACCCAATCTTTGGGCGCATAATCGCCATTGTAGGATGCGACGCCGAGCACATACATCGCACGCGGCTCGCCGCGATCGGCGGCGGATTGCAGCCAGGGCATGGCGGCCTGCTGGCGGTTCGTCTGGAACAGGAGGAGGCCGTAGTTGTCGGCGGCGCGCAGATGGCCGAGCCGGGCGGCCTTGCCGTACATCGCTTCGGCCTTGGCCATGTCTTTGGTCACGCCCCGGCCAAGCTTGTAGGCTTGGCCGAGATTGAAAAGCGCGTCGGCGTCGCCGCGGGCGGCGGGGTCCTGCCAGGCTTTGACCGCGGCTTGGTAATTCCCCGAGGTCCACGCATCGACCCCAGCGCGCACTTCGGCTGCAGCCGCCGCGCTCTGCGCAGGCAGGGTGGTTGGTTCGGCTTTGTTCTGGGCCCAGGTCTGGGTCTGCGCCTGCACGGGTGCAGCGAGCGAAAAGGCTGCGCCAAGCGTGGCTGTCGCCAAGAGCACAAGTCCGCGCATGGCCGGTCGAATCTCCTGTTGTGCCTGTCAGCCGGAAAATCCGGTTAACAAAAACCCGGCTGCTCCCCGCCGCGCCACCCCCGTATGGCCGGGATCGACCCGCATTTTCAAGCGGTCCGATCATTTCGGCTGGTTAATACTTGGCTGGTAAGGGTTTAGCCCGTGATTGCAGGCCTTGGACGCAGCTCCACGCAGCACTAAACCCTTTGATGTTAACCAAAATTTCAGTGTCTTCTGCGATCCCCTTGCAAGAGACCGTTCATTCTTTCCCAAAACGGGGGGCTACTTTGCGCGTATTGGCATTGGCATCGCAAAAGGGGGGGTCGGGCAAGACGACCTTGTCCGGGCATCTCGCCGTGCAGGCGCAGCGCGCCGGGGCCGGTCCCGTGGTGCTCATCGATATTGATCCGCAAGGCTCGCTCTCTGACTGGTGGAACGAACGCGAGGCCGAATTCCCGGCGTTTGCCCAGACCACCGTGGCGCGCCTTGCGAGCGATTTGGCGGTGCTGCGCCAGCAAGGCTTCAAGCTGGCCGTGATCGATACCCCGCCCGCCATCACCATGGCGATCCAGTCGGTGATCTCGGTGGCCGAACTGATCGTGGTGCCCACTCGCCCCAGCCCGCACGATCTGCGCGCCGTGGGCGCAACGGTCGATCTGTGCGAGCGCGCGGGCAAGCCGCTGATCTTCGTGGTAAATGGTGCTACGCCCAAGGCACGGATAACTTCGGAAGCGGCGGTCGCGCTTTCGCAGCACGGCACGGTTGCCCCGGTCACGCTGCACCATCGCACCGACTTTGCCGCCTCGATGATTGATGGCCGCACGGTGATGGAAGTCGATCCGAAGGGCCGCTCCGCCGCCGAAGTGACGGTGCTGTGGACCTATATCTCCGAACGGCTCGAAAAGAACTTCCGCCGCACTGTGTTCGCAGTGCCGCAGCCTTCGACCGCAAGCTCCGCGATACCGGGCGCGCATCGGCCAGCCGGGGGCTTTGGCCGCCGGGTCGTCGGTTCGTGAGCGGGGCAGGCAGACCATGAATGAGCCCAAATCCTTCGCTTCGCTGAGCCCCAGCCTGCTGGCCCGCAAGGGCGGCGCGCGCCCGGCCATGCGTCCACAGCTCCTGCCGATGACCTATGATGACCAACGGCGCATGGGCTTTTCCGCACCGGCGCAGACCGAGGCTTTGCAGGATGACCTTGGCTGGAACGACATGGGCGAGGACGCGTACGTCTTCCCGGCCGAGGCAGCAGATCAAGCCGATGTCGTTGCCATCGCG
This sequence comes from Sphingomonadaceae bacterium, assembly GCA_947442095.1. GTDB lineage: Bacteria > Pseudomonadota > Alphaproteobacteria > Sphingomonadales > Sphingomonadaceae > Novosphingobium. Next base: position 5,733 of record CANEVG010000057.1, on the reverse strand, counting down.
GCCGATCCGTTGCCCGAACCGGCACAGCCCGAAGTGCTGCGCCGCATTGAATCGCTGGTGGGCGCCATGCGGGATGCAGCGTCTGCAGCGAGGGATACCGTACCATCGGCGCGTCGCCCGCGCGGCACGGCGCTGAAAGATGGGCGCAAGGCCGCTTTCACGCTGCGGCTCGACGGCCCGCGCCACCTTCGCCTGCGTCTCGCCTGCACTGTCGACAATCGCAGCGCGCAGCAAATCGTGGTCGAGGCTCTCGACCGTTTCCTCGAAACGAAGCCCGGTCTCGATGATCTGGCGCGCCGCGTGCGGCAATCGTGAACAGCTCTCAACCGGGACATCAAGCCATGACGACCGTTACTTACAGCAAGGCTTCCTGCCGCATCGCGCGCCTGTGCGTGACGACTGCATTGGCGGCAGGGCTTCTCGCCGGTTGTGCCGCTGGTGGTCCGAACCACGCGAAGTTCGCGTCCGGTGCGCAGGCTGCGCTCACCAAGGGCAGCCCCGAAAAGGCGATCGCTCTGGCTGAACAGGCGGTGCTCGCCGATCCGCGCAATTCCGCCTATCGTACACTGCTGGGCACAGCCTATCTGCGCGCTGGCCGGTTCGAGGCCGCGAAGCAGGCGTATGAGGAGGCGATGCAGCTTGGCGAGGATAGCGGCAAGGCCGCGCTCAGCCTCGCCCTTTGCGATATCGCGCTGGGCCGCACGACCGAGGCCGCCGATACGCTCAACGGTTACCGCGAGTCGCTTCCCGCAGCAGACTATGGCCTGGCCATGGCGATGGCTGGACAGACCGCAGTGGGTATTGCTGCGTTGACCGACGCGCTGCGCGCGGGCGGAAACACCGCAAAAATGCGCCAGAACCTGGCCTATGCCTATGCGCTCGATGGCAGCTGGCGCGAAGCCAAGCTCATGGCGCAGCAGGACGTGCCGGCCGACAAGCTCAATGAACGGCTTCAGACCTGGGCCGCGATGGCGAGCCCCGACGACACCCGCCGCCGCGTGGCCAGCCTGATCGGTGCGCCGCTGCGCAGCGATACCGGCCAGCCGATGGCGCTGGCGCTAGCAAACTTCCCGGAACCCTCGCAGATCGCCAACGAGGCAGCAGCCAAGGCCACTGAACAGAGCACCGACAGCGCAGCTGCAGCCGAAGCTGCGGATTTCCCCAAGGCGGCAGTTGCCGCCTTGCCAGCGGCTCCGGCAGAGGCTGCCCCGGCGGCCGCGCCGCAGCCCGCTCTTGCCCATGCCTCATCGGTTCCGGCCCGGGCGCAACTTGCTGCGATCGATCTGCCGCCCTCCAGGGCACAGACCCGCGCGCAGGCCGTTGCTGCGGCACCGGTCGCCGCCAAGCGGCAGTTCACCTCGAAGCCGGCGGTCCTGCCGGTTCGCGCCGCCGGCGCGCCGGCAGGGCAGGGCAGCCCCGTGATCCAGCTTGGCGCGTTCGCTTCGGCCGAAGGCGCGCAGCGTGCCTGGCGTCACTTTACCGCCCAACACGCCGGCCTTTCCAGCTATCATAGCCAGTTCAGCGAAGTCACGGTCAAGGGCCGCAAGTTATACCGCGTGCAGGCCTCGGGCTTTGCCGCAGCGGGCGCGGCGCGGCAGATGTGCGAGTCGGTCAAGGCCAAGGGCGGCGTCTGCCTCGTGATGGCAGAACCGCGCGGGGTTACGCCGCAGGGCCGTATTGCTCCGACCCGCATGGCGCAGCGCTGATTGAGAGCCGTCTGGTGGCTTGATTTGCGATCAAGCCACCCGATTTCCGCCTTTGAACAGCGCGGTTACGCGGCCCTCAACGGGTCTGCGATCGAACGGCGTGTTCCCGGCAGTCGCGGCCATCTTGCTGCGATCCACGATCCACGGGCGCTCGGGTTCGACCAGCGCGAGATCGGCTTCGAGCCCCACCGCGAGCTGACCGGCCTTCACTCCGAGCAGACCCGCCGGGTTTGCCGCGAGCAGTGCAAACGCGCGGGCCATGTCGATATGGCCGTCGCGCACCAGTGTCAGTGTCAAGGGGAGCAGGGTTTCCGCCCCGGCCATGCCGGGTTCAGCATCGGCGAACGGTAGTCGCTTGTCTTCCGCGCCGCGCGGATCGTGCCCCGATGCGATTACGTCGATCGTGCCGTCGGCAATCGCCATGATCACCGCCTTGCGGTCAGCATCGCTGCGCAATGGCGGTGAAAGGCGGCAGAAGCTGCGGAATTCGGCCAGTTCCAGATCCGACAGCATGAAGTGCGCCGGCGTGACGCCTGCGGTCACCTTCACGCCGCGCACCTTGGCACTGCGCACCAGATCGAGCGCGGCGGCAGTGGTGATCTGCCGGAAATGGAGGCGGCAACCGGTGAGCTCAGCCAGCGCGATATCGCGCGCGACGGCCAGCGCTTCGGCGGCGGCGGGGGCGGAGGGCAGGCCAAGTCGGGTCGCCATCTCGCCTGCCGTCGCCACGGCATGGCCGCTCACCCCGGCATCTTCGGCGTGGGTGACCAGCACGAGGCCGAGCATCGCGCAATAGCCCATCAGCCGCAGCATCACACCCGAATCGCCAATCCAGCCCCGGCCGGTGGAGACGGCGCGCGCCCCGGCCTCGCGCATCAGCGCGAGTTCGGCGAGCTCGGTGCCTTCCAGCGCGCGTGTTGCGGCGGCGAGCGGGTGAACCCACATGTCGGGCTTGCCCGATTGCGCGGCGAAGCGAACCCGCGCTGGATGGTCGAGCGGCGGGCCCTGATCGGGCATCAGCGCGGCGCGGGTGATCCCGCCGAAGTGGAACGCAGGCTTGTCGACCGCGAAGACGCCGAAATCGACAAGGCCCGGCGCGATGAGTGCGCCGCGCGCGTCGATCACCTCGTCGGCTGCTTCGGGCTGGATATCGCCCAGCGCAACAATGCGGCCTTCCTCGCAGCGCAGTGCGCCGGGCTTGGGCGCACCTTGGGGCAGGACGAGCTTGCCGCCGATGATCGTGAGGGGCTGCGGGATCATGCCAGTGCACTCCCCATTTCCGTCCATCCGGGCACGGCGCGGGTTCGGCGCGTCAGCACATCAAGACAGGCCATGCGGATCGCGACCCCGCTTTCCACTTGCCGGGTGATAAGGCTGCGCGTCGGGTGATCCGCCACCTGGCTGTCGATCTCGATCCCGCGGTTCATCGGGCCGGGGTGCATGACCAGCACATTGGGCGGCAGCTTGCCGAAGCGCTCCAGCGTCAGGCCATAGAGGTGGCGGTATTCGCGCGGGGACGGGATGAACTGCCCGGACATGCGCTCCTGCTGGAGGCGCAGCATCATCACCACTTCTGCACCTTCGAGCGCGGCGTCGAAATCGTGGAAGGGGCGCACGCCCATCGCTTCGATCTCCGCCGGCATCAGCGCCGGCGGCGCGCAGACATTCACGACAGCGCCAAGCGCGGTGAGAGCAAGAATGTTTGAGCGCGCGACCCGGCTGTGCAGGATGTCGCCGCAGATCGTGACCTTCAGCCCATTGAGGTCGCTTTGCCTCGGCAAGCCGAGCGCATGGCGGATGGTCAGCGCATCGAGCAGCGCTTGCGTCGGGTGTTCGTGGCTACCGTCGCCCGCGTTCAGCACCGGGCAATCGACCTTGTCCGCGATCAGCTGCACCGCGCCGGAGCTCGCATGGCGGATGACGATGGCATCGGCGCGCATGGCATTGAGCGTCATCGCCGTGTCGATCAGCGTTTCGCCCTTCTTCACGCTGCTGGTGGCGGCATGCATGTTGACCACGTCGGCACCGAGCCGCTTGCCTGCGATCTCGAACGACAGCAGCGTGCGGGTGGAGTTTTCGAAGAACGCGTTGATGATGGTGAGGCCCGCGAGCACCTCGGCGTGCTTGTGACGCTGGCGGTTAAGCACGAGCCATTGCTCGGCCTCATCCAGCAGATAAAGGATTTCGTGGCGCGCGAGGTGTGAAATTCCGGTGAGATCGCGGTGCGGGAAGGCAAGGCCCCCTGCCGGATAGCGACCGTCAGCGCTTTGGCTGGCCTTGGGGCTGGCCTCTTGGTTCGATTCTGTCATCGAAACCATGCCACTAGTGCGCCTCTTGAGGCGGCTCAAGTGTTTCGGCTGGCATCTGCCTGCGCGCGGTCATAGATATCCCCCATGAAATTTGCCCGCGCCGTCTGGAAGATCCTCGTTGCCATCAAGGACGGCCTCGTGCTGCTCCTTCTGCTGTTGTTTTTTGGGGCGCTCTATGCGCTGCTCGCGCTGCGCCCTGCGCCCAGCATGGTGGAGGGCGGCGCGCTCTATGTGGCGCTCGATGGCCCGGTGGTGGAGGAGCGCACGCGCTTCCGGCCCTCGCAGCTGCTTTCGGGCGAGGGGCCGTCCAAGGCGTTTCAGCAGCGGGATCTGGTTCGCGCGATCGAGGCGGCGGCAAGCGACAGCCGGATCAAGGCGGTGGTCCTCGATCTCGATGGCTTCGGCGGTGGCAGCCAGGTGGCGATGAACCGGATCGGTGCGGCGATGGACACGGTGCGCAGCGCGAAGAAGCCGGTGCTGGTGCGTGCCGGGCTCTACACCGACGACGGGGTGCAGATCGCCGCGCACGCCAGCGAGGCGTGGGTCGATCCGATTGGCGGCGCGGCCATCGCCGGGCCAGGCGGCACCAGCCTTTATTTCAAAGCGCTGCTCGACCGGCTGAGCATCAAGGCGCACGTGTTCAAGGTCGGCACCTACAAGAGCGCGGTTGAGCCGTTCCTGCGCGAGAACGGCTCGCCCGAGGCGAAGGAAGCGCTCGGCGCGGTCTATGCGGCGCTGTGGGAAGCGTGGCAGGCGGACGTCAAGAAGGCGCGGCCCAAGGCCAACATCGCGCTGGTCACGGGCGATCCGGTGAAATGGGTTGCGGCCTCGGGCGGCGATGCGGCCAAGGCGGCGGTGGCAGCCGGGCTGGTCGACCGGATCGGCGACAAGGCGACTTTCGGCAAGCGCGTGGCGGAGATTGTCGGCGCAGAAAAGGGCGGGCCGGACGGCGCGTTCAAGCACGTGCGGCTCGGGGCCTATCTTTCCGATCGCAAGGCGCCAAACGAGGGCAAGGCTATCGCGGTGGTGACCGTGGCGGGGACGATTGTTGATGGTGATGCCGGCCCGGGCGCGGCGGGCGGCGACCGCATTGCCGATCTGATCGACGAGGCTGCCGCGAGCGGGGACTACGCGGCATTGGTCGTGCGGGTCGATTCGCCCGGTGGTTCGGTTACTGGTTCGGAGCGCATTCGCGCCGCGATTGCGCGGATGAAGGACCGGAAGCTGCCGGTCGCGGTTTCGATGGGCGGCCTGGCGGCCAGCGGGGGGTATTGGGTTTCAACGCCGGCTGACCGCATCTTTGCCGAGCCGGCCACGATCACTGGCTCGATCGGCATTTTCGCGGTGATCCCGAGCTTTGAGGAAGCGCTCGCCAAGATCGGCGTGGGGACAGACGGCGTGCGCACCACGCCGCTTTCGGGCCAGCCCGATGTGTTCGGCGGGTTCTCGCCCACGGCGGAGGCGGTGATCCAGCAGCAGATCGAATCGGGCTACGCGCGGTTCCTTGGGCTGGTCGCGGCATCGCGCAAAAAGACCCCGGCGGAGATCGACAGGATCGCGCAAGGGCGCGTGTGGGATGGCGGCACAGCGCGGCAATTGGGGCTGCTCGACGAATTTGGCGGGACCGAAAGCGCGCTCGCCTGGGCCGCGAACAAGGCAGGGGCCAAGACCTGGCATGCAGTCTACCTCGGCGATCAGGCCGATCCGTTTGGCGGCGT
>CANEVG010000056.1 GCA_947442095.1 Sphingomonadaceae bacterium | reverse complement strand
GGCCGCCCATGATCTGGCCTTCGGCGGCGACCGGGTTCACCACCATGCCGCAATCGACGACAGCAGTGGCCTTAAGCACCTTGGGCGTGCCGTCCTCGGCCAGCGTTGCCTCGACCACTTGCGCGACGATGGTGTTGAAACACTCGACCATCGCCACGCCGCGTGCCGTGCCAGCTGGCAGCGGACTGCCCCAGCCGCTCTGCTTCGCGACCTCTTCCAGCACCTTGTAGTGGCGCGAGCCGGGCTTCAGATGCCGCTTGCGGAACTCCAGCGGATCGGTCCCGGCGGCATGGGCCAGTTCGTCCATGAAGCTTTCAGTGGTGAAGCCGTGCTGCGTCGCGTTGACCGAGCGCCATGCGCCCACGGTTTGGTTTGAAACCTGCTTGAAGTGGCGGCGCGAAACGGCGGGCACATCATAGAAGAACGGCACTTCGCGCATCCCGTCCTCGGGCTGGGCAAAATCATTGCGCCATGCGGTCAGCTTGCCGTCGGTGCCGAGCGCGGCAGTCAGCTTGGCCGAGCTTTGCGGGCGATAGGCGCCCTGCGAGACTTCCTCCTCGCGCGACCAGATCAGCTTGACCGGAAAGGGCACCTGCATGGCGATCTGCGATACCTGGTCCACCACTTCCATGTACATCGGCAGGCGGCGGCCGAAGCTGCCGCCGATCAGCATGGGGTGGAAGGTCACCTTGTCTGTCGCAAGGCCCGCTGCCTTGGCCGCCGCCGCCTTCGCGCCGAGTGGGTCCTGCATGCCGCCCCAAACATCTAGGTGGCCGTCCTTGTAGTGCGCGGTGAGCGCGAACGGCTCCATCATCGCGTGGTGGAGGAACGGCATGCGGTAATCCGCCTCGATCACTCGGGCGTTGCCAGCCTTGAACGCGGCATCGACATCGCCGTCGCCCGCCGTCGCGTCAGGTTTGCCATCGGCGCGCAGCTTGTCCTGTTCGGCAAAGATCGTGGCGGTTGAAATCAGCCCGTTGCCGCCATCGGTGAACCTGGGCGAAAGTGCGCGGGCGCCCTTTAGTGCCTGCCAGTAGCCCTTGGCGACCACGACGACCGCGCCGTCCAGCTTGATGACCTTTTCGACGCCGGAAACCGCCATCGCCGGCGCGGGATCGACCGATTCCAGCTTGCCGCCGCGCACCGGCGCGGCAATCACCGTCGCCACGCGCATGCCGGGCTTGATCACGTCCATGCCGTATTGCGCGGTGCCGTTGACCTTGTCCGGAACATCGAAGCGCGGGATAGGCTTGCCTATGAACTTGAAGTCCTTGGGGTCCTTGAGCTTGGGCTCGGCTTCAAGGCTGTGCGTCGCGGCCTCGGCAACCAATTCGCCATAGCGCAGCGTCTTGCCGGACTTCGCGTGGATGACCTTGCTGTCTGTGGTGGTCAGTTCGCCAGCCGGAACGCCAAGGCGCTTGGCGGCGGTTTCGATCATCGCCAACCGGGTCGCCGCACCGATCACGCGGAACGCCTTCTCGCCAGTGAAGCGCAACGCCGAGGAACCACCGGTGATCTGTAGATTGAGCGAGCGCGCGATCATCGAGAGCAGCGACGTCGGCAACCCGCCGATAATCCCGGGATAGCCGCTCATATCGGCCAGAAACCCGCGCCCGAGCGCCACGTTGGCAAAGGGTGATTCCGCAGGAGCCGAAGTAACGACGACCTTGCTCCAGTCGGCGTCCAGTTCCTCCGCCAGCATCTGCGCGAGGCCAGTGTTAGAGCCCTGCCCGATATCGGTGTGCGGCGAATAGAGCGTGACGCTGTCATCCTCGCCCACGCGAATCCAGGTGCCGAAATTGTGGCCGCCCCTGCCCTCGGTGAGCTTGGCGGCGGTGCCGGCCGCCGAGCTGTCGGCATACCTGATGGCGAAAATGCCGCCGCCGACAACGGCCACGCTGCCAAACAGGAAGGTTCTGCGGATCATGCCCATGTGCTTGCTCCTCAGGCCTGTGCGGCAGTTGGCGTGGTGGCGGTGGTGCCTGCGACCGCGTGAATCGCGGCGCGGATGCGCGGATAAGTGCCGCAGCGGCAGATGTTGGTCATGGCGGCATCGATGTCGGCGTCAGTCGGCTTGGGCGTGGCCGCCAGCAGCGCGGCGGCGGCCATGATCTGGCCCGATTGGCAATAGCCGCACTGGGGCACCTGATGCTCGACCCACGCGGCCTGGAGCGCTGTCAATGTGCCGTCCGGCCCGGAAAGCCCTTCGATCGTGGTGATCGACTTGCCCGCCACATCGCTGACGGGGACACTGCAGGAACGGGTGATCTCGCCATCGACATAGACGCTGCACGCGCCGCAAGCCGCGATGCCGCAGCCGAACTTGGTGCCGGTCATGCCCAGTCCTTCGCGGATTGCCCAGAGCAGCGGCGTGTCGGGTTCCACATCGAAGGAGACCGGCTTCCCGTTGACCATTGCCTCGATTGCCACGACCCAATTTCCCCTCATCGCCTGCGATTGCGTTGCGTATAGCAACTCATATCAGCCAGCGCCACTGGCATGAAACAGCAATCCCCGAAATCTAGCCGGGTTTTGTTGCCACGACCCGGCGCACCCTCTAGCTCAGTTAACCATGGGAAGAATCGCCCTTTTTGCCCCAGCGGCCTTGATCCTCGCCGCCACTGCCTGCTCACCGACACTGCCGCCCCCGCCCCCGCCGCCGAACGTATCGGTCGGCCTGCCGCTCAAGCGTCAGGTCATGGACTGGGACGATTATGTCGGCCGGTTCGAGGCCGTGCAGGATGTCGAGATCCGGCCGCGCATCTCGGGCACAGTGCAAAGCGTGGCGTTCCGCGAGGGCGTGGAAGTGGCCAAGGAGCAGGTCCTGTTCGTTATCGACCCCCGGCCCTATCGCGCCGCAGCCGCGCAGGCTGTGGCCGAACTGGCCAAAGTGCAAGCAGGGGTCGCCAATGCCCGCACCGAACTGGCACGCGCGCAGAAGCTGATCGATGCCGAGGCGATCAGCCGCGAGGAGTTCGAGACCAAGCAGGCCAATCTGCGCAGTGCGGTGGCATCGGCCGGGGCGGCGCGCGCGACGCTGGAGGCGCGCCAACTCGATCTCTCCTTCACGACCGTCCGATCCCCGATCAGCGGGCGCATTTCGGACAAGCGCGTTTCCATCGGCACCTATGTCAGCGCCGGGCAGACCGTGCTGACGCGCGTGGTAACGACCAATCCGATCCGCTTTGCCTTCGATGGTGCGGAGAGTTTCTACCTCAAGTACGTGCGACAAGCGCAGACCGGCGAGCGCGAATCCTCACGCTATGCGCCCAATCCGGTCGACATCAAGCTGGCCGACGAGAACGCATACCGCTGGCACGGCCTGATGAAGTTCGTCGACAACGCCATCGACCAGAACTCGGGCACGATCCGCGCCTATGCGCAAGTCGACAACCCGAACGGCTTTCTGGTGCCGGGCATGTTCGGCCGCGCGAGGCTCTTGGGTTCGGGCACTTATGCCGCGCTGCTCGTGCCGGACGAGGCCATCGTGACCGACCAGACCCGGCGCTTCGTCTATGTCGTGGGCAAGGACGGCAAGACCGTGCAGCGCCCGGTGGAAACCGGCCCGCTGGTCGAGGGCTTGCGCGTGGTGAAGGCAGGCCTTGCCCCCACCGAAAAGGTGGTGATCGATGGCCTTGCGAGGCTGCAGCCGGGCATGGCGGTTTCGGCCAAGACCGTGGTGCTCAAACCCCGCGCGGCGGCGGATGCGCCTGGCTCGGCCCCGCTGAACGCACCGGCAGCGGCTGAAGCCACGGCGCGCTGAGAGTGCGCCTACCGCACTTCTTCATCGACCGGCCGATCTTCGCCGCCGTTCTTTCGATCCTGATCGTGATCGTGGGCGCGATTGCCTACCCCTCGCTGCCCGTTGCGCAATACCCGGAAATCGCCCCGCCCACGGTCGTCATTTCGGCCAACTATCCCGGCGCGACGGCGGAAACGCTCGCCGAAACCATTGCCGCACCGCTCGAGGAATCGATCAACGGCGTGGAGAACATGATCTACATGCAGTCGTCCTCCACGGGCGATGGCACTGTGGCGATCACGGTGACTTTCAAGGCCGGCACCAATGTCGATCAGGCACAAGTGCTCGTGCAGAACCGCGTCGCGACCGCCGAGCCGCGCCTGCCCGCCGAAGTGCGCCAGATCGGCGTGACCGTGCGCAAGAACTCGCCCGATCTGCTGATGGTGATGAACCTCTATTCGCCGGACAAGTCCTTGAGCCAGCAATACGTGGCCAACTACGCCACGCTGCAGGTGGTCGACCGGCTGAGCCGCGTGCCCGGCGTGGGGGGCGTGCGCATCATCGGCGGGCGCGACTACAACATGCGCGTGTGGATCGATCCCGATGCCGCCGCCAGCCGCAATCTTACGGTGGACGAGATCATCGCCGCAATCCGCGCGCAGAACGCGCAAGTTGCTGCCGGATCGGTCGGCCAGCCGCCATTCAACCAGGGCGGCACCGCGTTTCAGCTCGGCATCCAGACCGAGGGCCGCCTGACCACGACCGACCAGTTCGGCAGCATCATCATCAAGCGCGCCGAGGATGGCCGGCTCACCCGGCTGCGCGACATTGCCCGGATCGAACTGGGCGCACAGGATTATGGCACCAACGCCTATCGCGATGCCTTTCCTTCGATCGGCATCGGCGTGACCCAGTTGCCGGGATCGAACGCGCTGAAAACGGCAGCAGCGGTCGATGCCGAAATGGAAGAACTCGCCAAGGCGTTCCCGTCCGGCCTCATCTATTCGGTGCCCTTCCACCCTACCGAATTCATCAGCGCATCAATCGCGGCGGTTGAGGAAACCCTGTTTGAAGCCATCATCCTGGTCGCGCTGGTCGTGCTGGTATTCCTGCAAAGCTGGCGCGCAGCGATCATCCCAATTTTGGCCATCCCGGTCTCGCTGATCGGCAGCTTCGCCGCGATGGCCGCGTTCGGGTTCAGCCTCAACAACCTCTCGCTGTTCGGTCTGGTCCTCGCCATTGGCATCGTGGTTGATGATGCGATCGTGGTGGTCGAGAATATCGAGCGCCTAATGGCGGAGGAAGGGCTCGCCCCCCGCGCTGCGGCGCACAAGACGATGGACGAGGTGTCCGGCGCGCTTATCGCCATTGCGCTGGTGCTGTGCGGGGTGTTCATCCCCACTGCCTTCATTCCTGGTATCTCGGGCGCATTCTACAAGCAATTCGCGCTTACCATCGTCAGCGCCACGGCCATTTCGGCGTTCGTCTCGCTCACCCTTTCGCCCGCGCTCGCCGCCCTGATCCTGAAGCCCTCGGGCCACGACACGGCTGCCCCCGAACCCGGCTGGCGCGGCCTGCCAATGCGCTTCGCGAGCAGCTTCAACCGGTGGTTCGAAACACTGTCTCATCGCTATGGGCGGCTTACCGCGCGGTTGGTGCGCTCGCTTGGCTTGATTGCCATCGCCTATGTCCTGCTGCTCGGTGTGGCGGGCTGGCGTTTCTGGGTCACGCCCACCGGCTTCATCCCTGCGCAGGACCAGAACTACCTGATCGGGGTTGTCCAGCTACCGCCGGGTGCCTCGCTCCAGCGCACCGATGAGATCGTCCAGCAAGCCGCGAAAATAGCGCGCGACAATCCAAACGTGAAGACCACAATCGCCTTTGCCGGCTTCGATGGCGCCACCTTCACCACCGCGCCCAATGCCGGGGCAATTTTCGTTACGCTCAAGGACTTCGGCCAACGGTCCGCATCGGCAGACACCGTCGCCAACGAACTGCGCAAGGCCTATGGCGCAATTACGGCGGGCAATGTCCTCGTCGTGCCGCCGCCGCCGGTGCGCGGCATCGGCACGGGCGGCGGCTTCAAGATGATGATCGAGGACCGGAGCGGCGCGGGCTATGCCGCGCTGGAAGGCGCGGCTTTCAAGATGATGATGGCCGCCAATCAGGAGCCCGGCCTCACCTCGGTATTCACCCAGTTCAACACCAAGACCCCTCGCCTCAAGGCCGAAATCGACCGCGAGCGGGCCGAGCAGATCGGCGTGCCGGTGGCGCGCATCTTCTCCACGCTCGGCACTTATCTTGGCAGCACGTATGTCAACGATTTCAACTTTCTGGGCCGTACATTTCGTGTAACTGCACAGGCCGATGCGCCCTACCGCGACGACATTGGCGATATCTCGCGGCTCAAGACCCGCTCGGCCTCGGGCGCGATGGTGCCGCTGGCGGCAGTGATGAGGCTGAAGAACGACAGCGGGCCGTACCGCGTGGTGCGCTTCAATCTCTATCCGGCGGCAGAGCTGCAAGGCGATACCAAGCGCGGCTTCTCCTCCGGCCAATCGCTGACGGCGATGGACACGCTTGCCAAGGCCAACCTGCCCGCAGGCTTTACCTATGAATGGACTGAACTGGCCTATCAGCAGAGCCAGGCCGGCAACACCGGCGCGCTGGTGTTCGGTCTTGCAGTGGTCTTCGTTTTCCTGCTGCTGGCGGCGCAATACGAAAGCCTTGTTCTGCCGCTGGCGGTGATCCTGATCGTGCCGATGTGCCTGCTCGCGGCCATCGTGGGCGTGGGGCTTATGGGGCGTGACAACAATATCCTCACGCAGATCGGGCTGGTCGTGCTGATCGGGCTTGCTGCCAAGAACGCGATCCTAATCGTGGAGTTTGCGCGCGCAGGAGAGGATGACGGGCTGGAAGCGCGCGCTGCCGCCGAACGCGCCGCGCACCAGCGGCTGCGGCCGATCCTGATGACCTCGATCGCGTTCATTCTGGGTACGCTGCCACTGGTGATCGCCAGTGGGCCGGGCGCGGAAATGCGGCAGGCGCTGGGCATCGCGGTGTTCTTCGGCATGATCGGCGTGACCGTGTTCGGCCTGCTGTTCACCCCTTCGTTCTACATTATCAGCCGCAATCTGGGCGACCGGGTGGCCCGCTGGGCTGGGCGCAAGCCCAAACCCGCCCCAGACCTGCTGCGGCGGCCGACGGAGGACGAGGCGTGATACGGCTGGCCTATGTCCTCCCGTTGTTGCTCGCCGCCTGCGCGGTGGGGCCGGACTACCAGCGCCCCACCGCGCTACCGCCCGAGCAGGTGCGCCTCACCGAAGCGCTGGCAAACCGTGCGGTCACCCCCTCGCCGCTCCCCGATCAGTGGTGGCACCTGTTTGGCGACCCGGAGCTTGACCGGCTGATCACACAGGCCTTGGCAAAGAACACCGACTTGCGCGCCGCTGCCGCCAATCTTCAGCGCGCACGGGCCGTGCTGTCCGAAAGCAGCGCTGCGCGGCTGCCGACGTCTTCCGCATCTGCACAGTTCACGAATAGCCGACAGGTCATCCCGGCCTTCAATCGCACTATCTCCAACGATTTCTTCTCGGTAGGCTTCGATGCATCCTACGAAGTCGATCTCTTCGGCGGTGTCAGCCGCACAATCGAAGCAGCGCGCGGCTATGCGGGCGCGGCGCAGGCGGCAATCGATGCGGCGCGGGTTGCAGTCGCGGCGGAAACCGCGCGGGCCTATGCCTCGGCCTGCGGTTTCGGCGCGCAGGCCGATGTGGCGCGCGAGACTGAGGGCCTGCAAGCCCGCACGCTGGACCTTACGCAGCGCCGCCTGGCAGCCGGCCGCGGCACGCGCAGCGAAGTGGATCAGGCGGCCGTGCTGGTCGAGCAAGTGCGCGCACAAGTGCCCGTGTTCGAAGCCGAGCGCCGCGCTGCGCTGTATGCGCTGGCCGTGCTGACCGGCGATCCGCCCGCCGCGATCCTCAATACGCCAGCGGCGAAGTGCCGCGCGGTGCCGACCGCGTCACATCCGTTGCCGGTCGGCGATGGCCAGGCCCTCATCGCCCGCCGTCCCGATGTGCGCCAGGCCGAACGCACGCTGGCCGCCGATACCGCGCGCATCGGTGTTGCCACTGCCGCGCTCTATCCCTCGATCTCGCTGCTTGGCGGCGTCTCGCTGGGCGCGACGCAGTTCGGCAATCTCGGCAACGCGAGTGCGCTCGGCTACTTCATCGGCCCGCTGATCAGTTGGAGTTTTCCCTTCACGGGCGCGGCCCGGATGCGCGTGAGACAAAACGAAGCCATCGCCAATGGCTCGCTGGCCAAGTTTGATGGCACGGTGCTCACCGCGCTGAAAGAGGCTGAACAGGCGCTTGCCCGCACAGGCGGAGCCGCGGAGCGCGAGGCCGCGCTGCGCCGCGCGATGACTGCCAGCACCGATGCGGCCCAGCTTTCGCGGGTACGGTTCGATTACGGGGCAGACAGTTTCCTTCAGTTGCTTGACGCCGAACGGCGGCGCGCCACCGCGCGCGCGGCGCTGGCGCAAGCCGAAGCAGACCGCGCCGATGCGCAGATCAGCGTTTTCAAGGCAATCGGCGGGGGTTGGTAAGCCGGAGCCTCAGACGTCTTGCAAATCCAGCATCCGCCGCGCGGTGCTCTGCACCCGGTCGGCTATGATGCGAAAAGCCGCTTCCATGGTCGTGCCGCGCCGCCAAGCCAGCGCCACCGAGCGGTGCGCCTTCCAGCCCGGCACATCGAGGATCGCAAGGCCGGCCTGCCCGCCGACATCGGACCGGAGATAAAGCTGGGGCAGCACCGTCAGCCCCAGCCCGGAGGCGGCCATCATATGCAAACTGTCGAGACTGGTGCCTTCGTAGTCCGGGCTCAGCACCATGCCGTGTTCGGTGGCAATCCTGCTCGTTTCGCGATGCAGATGGTGCCGGGTATCGAGCGACAGCAAGGTCTGGCCCGCGAGCACTGCCGGGTCTAACGGCCCGCTCGCAAGGTCGCTATCTACGGCGGCTACGAGATGCAGCGGCTCGCGGAACAAAGGCTCGATCTCGAGATCATCGCCGCGGATGGGCAAAGGGCCGAGAATGACATCCAACTCCCCGCGCGAGAGCGCCAGCGCCTGCTCATCCGGGATCCCCTCACGTACATAGAGCCTGAGCCCCGGCGCGGCGCGGTGCAACTCTGCAATGATCGGCGAGAGCAGATAGGGCCCAAGGGTTGGCGTGGTGCCGAGCCTGAGTGTGCCGGTCAGCCCGTTTGCTGCACTGCGCGCCAGCTCCTCGATATTGCGCACTTCGCCCAGTACCCCCCGCGCACGGGACACGATGCTGCGGCCAATTGGGGTGAGGATCGCGCCAGTGGTGGAGCGTTCGAGCAGCTTGACTCCCAGCTGATCCTCCAGCGCCTTGATCTGCTGGCTGAGCGCGGGCTGCGAGACATGGCTGATGCGCGCCGCCTCGGCAAAGGACCCCGCATCTGCGAGGGTGACTACATATTGAAGCTGGCGGATTGTTGGCATGAAAGGATATAACCACAGCTTATAGTGCCGAGACAAGAGTTGTAATTGGCCATATTCGCTGCACTGCAGTATGGCCTATTCATACCG
Source organism: Sphingomonadaceae bacterium (assembly GCA_947442095.1). Taxonomy (GTDB): domain Bacteria; phylum Pseudomonadota; class Alphaproteobacteria; order Sphingomonadales; family Sphingomonadaceae; genus Novosphingobium. Next base: position 3,618 of record CANEVG010000056.1, on the reverse strand, counting down.
AGATCGGGTTTCAGGATTTGCAAGGTCAAAGATGGCGGAACACAAGCGTGTCGAACTCCGCGATGCGGTGCATTGGCTGGCCGAGATCATCGGGCCCGACTCAGGATACCTGCGCCTTGCCATCGTCTACGGCGTTGCGATCGGCATGTTGTCGCTGGCCACGCCCATTTCGGTGCAACTCCTGATCAACAGCGTGGCCTACACCGCGATGCCGGCCCCGCTGTGGACGCTGGCAGGCCTTTTGTTCGTATTGCTGTTCATGGTCGCCGTGCTCAGTTCGCTACGCATTTACGTGATGGCCTTGTTCGAACGGCGCCTGTTCGCGCGGGTGGTTGCCGAAATCACGATCCGCGCCGTGCATGCGCGCGATCCCTTCTTCGGCGATGCGCGCCGGGCAGACTTGTTCAACCGCTTCTTCGACCTTATCGTCGTGAAGAAATCGGTGCCCAGCCTGCTGATTGGCGGCTTTACAATTGTGCTGCAATCAGCAGTCGGCCTGGTGGTGACGAGCTTCTACCACCCGTTTTTCCTCGCCTTCAATGTCAGCCTGCTACTGGCGCTGCTGGTGATCTGGCTGCTCTGGTCGCGCGGTTCGATGACCGCGGCGGTGGCGCTCAGCCATGCCAAGCATGATACCGCGCGATGGCTCGAAAGCGTCGGCGGCTCCAACGGCTTCTACAAATCCAGCCGTCATGTCGGTTTCGCAATGGACCGGTCCGAAGCTGCAACAGCCAACTATGTCAGCAAGCATCGCCATTATTTTCGCTACACCTTTGCGCAGACGGTCTCGTTCTTCATGGTCTATGCGGCGGCCTCGGCAGCGCTGCTGGCGCTCGGCGGGAATCTCATTCTGGCAGGCGAACTCACAATTGGCCAGTTGGTCGGAGCGGAGCTGATTCTGTCCGGCGTGTTCTACGGCGTCAGCCAGCTTGGTTGGTACATCGAGACGTTCTACGACCTCATCGCAAGCTGCGAGGAACTGTCGTTGCTGTTCGGCATACAGCAGGAAAAGCTGCCGCTCGTCAGCACGCAGGGACCGCGTAACGGCTCGATCGCGCTGCGCGACGTGCGCCTTGGCGGGGTCCAGATGAACTTTGCGCTGCAATCCGGCGAGCGATTGATAACGGTGCCCGAACCCGGAGTGGACCGCACCCTGTCGCTGCTGCTCAAGCGCCATCTTGCACCCGAGAACGGACTGATGACCATCGGCGGTTCGGATCTGGCCGGGCTCAACATGTATCTGCTGCGCTCCGAGATCATTGTACTTGACCGGCCGACGATCGTCGAAGTGACAATCCGTGAATACCTGACACTGGCATCGCCGGATGCCACGTCGCTGAGCATTCTCGATGCCATCGAGGCTGTCGGGCTCAGCGAACGGATCGCCATGCTGCCCGATGGGCTGGACACACCGCTGGCATCGTCTGGTTGGCCGCTGACCGTGGGCGAAGTCATGGAACTGAAGCTGGCCAATGCCCTGCTGGCCCAGCCAAAGGTTCTGGTGCTTTCGCCGGTGTTCGATGTCATGCCGCCAGCGCACCTCGCCCGCGTGCTCGACCGGCTCAAGGGCGTCGGCACGACGGTGCTGCTTTGCACCGCGCGGCCTGGCGCGATTGAACTCGATGGCTGGCTTTGGCTGGGGCGCGATGAACAGCGCCGCTTCGCCTCGGCCACTGATCTGCAGACATTTCTCGCAGAAAGGGAGGCGAACCGTGGCTTACAAGCTTGAGCACATCTCGCATTTCCCCACGCTGGCCGCGCTGCGGCCGCCGCGCGCCGCCTTTGCGGCGGCATGGATCATTGCCGTGGGCATAGTGGTCTCTGCCCTGATCATGGCGTTTGTGCCTTGGGTGCAGACCGCAAATGGCGACGGGCAGGTCGTTGCGCTCAACCCCGACGACCGCGCGGCCGACGTTGCCGCCCTGGTTAGCGGGCGCATCTCGCAGTGGTATGTCCAGGATGGCGAGCGGGTCACTGCTGGCCAGCCGCTCGCCAGGGTTATCGATCTTGATCCGGATTTCCTCGCCCGCCTCGGTGCCGAGCGCGGGCAGATTGAAGCGGAAATCGCCGCTGTGACCCAGTCGCAGTCGGTTGCCAGTATCGATGTGGGCCGTGCGCAGCAGTTGTGGCGCGAAGGGCTTCTGGCACGGCGCGATCTTGAACTGGCGCAGATCAAAGTGGCCGATTCCGGTGCCAAGCTGGCGGAATCGCGCGCCAAACTGCAGCGCATCGACGTGCAGCTTGCCCGCCAATCAACGCAGGTTGTGCGGTCGCCGCGCGACGGCCGCATCCAGAACCTCAACGCGGCGCTCAGCGGTGGCATCGTCTCGCCCGGGACCGTGCTCGCCTCTGTAGCGCCTGAAACGGCAGACCGCGCGGTTGCGCTCTATATCGATGGCCGGGACATTGCGCTGGTGCGGGTCGGCCAGCCTGCGCGGCTCGAATTCGAAGGATGGCCCGCAATCCAGTTCAGCGGCTGGCCTTCGATCGCGCAAGGCATTTTTGATGGCCGCGTGCGTGCGCTCGATCCCACATCAACCAACAGCGGGCTGTTTCGCGTGCTGATCGAACCGATGCCAGGCAAGCGGGCATGGCCGGATCTGCGTTTCACCAAGCTGGGCGCCAAGGTGCGCGGCTGGATCCAGATGGAAACGGTTTCGGTCGGCTACGAACTCTGGCGTCAGCTCAACGATTTCCCGCTCGAATTCGGCAGGGAGATGCGCGCGACGGTCAACAGCAGGGACGGAAAGGGCGGCGATGGCGACAAGGGCGGCGTGCCCAAGGACGACGACGCCACTGTGCTGAAAGCGGGCAAAACCAAATGAGCAGGGCCCGAAACAGGCAGGCGGAAGCGAGCAGACTAACGTGATCCGCCACCTTCCGCTTACGCTCCTGCTGCTCTGGCCTGTCCAGCTTGTGGCTCAGAGCGCGGGCATGCCAGCAGAAAGTCCGTCGCCCGCCAGCCTGCCATCCGCATCTGCCGATGTCCCCGCCGGCGGCCCGCTGACCCTTGAAGAGGTACTGCAGGCTTCTGCCTTGCAGGCGCCGCAGATTGTTGAGTCTATGGCGCGGGTGCGGCAGGCGGAAGGCCGCGCGCTCAACGCAGAGGGCGCGTTCGACACGGTGTTCGATGTCGAGGCGCAAAGCCGCGTACTGGGCTTCTACAGCGGCTCCTATCTCGAAGGAAAGGCGTCCCGTCCGCTCACCCAGAACGGCGGTCAGATCTATGGCGGTTACCGGGTCTCGAGCGGCTCATTCCCGATCTACGAGGACAAGGCCTATACTGAGCGGCTGGGCGAGCTGAAGATCGGCGGCCTCTTCGCCCTGATGCGCGATCGCACTATCGACGAGCGGCGCGGGCGCGTCGCGATTGCGTCGCGCGATATCGATGTGGCCCGGCTCGAACGCGAAATGGTCGCCGTTGGCGTGCAGGCGCGCGCGGCTGCAGCCTATCAGAACTGGGTTGCAGCAGGCTTGCGGCTCAAGGCCTATCAGGCTCTGCTGAACCTTGCGGAGCAACGCCGGGACGGCATTGCCCGGCAAGTGCAACTGGGTGCGCGGCCCGCGATCCTGCTGACCGAAACCGATCAGAACATCATGCGGCGGCGCACGCTGGTG